>CAYWUE010000004.1:0-63488 GCA_964461415.1 uncultured Eubacterium sp. | reverse complement strand
TGTCAATTTCAAAATAAAAGTTGGTGCAGTCGAAGTATGTATGCGATGTATCAAAAGTATACATCTGTTGAATCTGATGGTTGTAAATTTCAATAATCTTTTCGTATTCGCAGCCGATGTATTCCAGTCCGTCGTAAAGCTGATTCAGAGAAAAAACATAAGAATCAAACAGTTTTGGAATTACTTCTTCAAAGGTTTTGGATTTGGAACATGGCCGGACAAGCCTTGCATAAACAAGGGAAGACATCATATCAAAAACATTAAAACGAAAATCTGTAGCTGTCTGCATCAAATCAATATATTTTTTAACAGACAATTTATCATTAATGTTTTTCATAGGGAAATATCCAATCAGTTTTTCAGGTGAATCGTCAGAAATCTGTCTGGCTTTTTTTGCTGCTTTTGCAGCCTGAAATTCCTGATTAAGTTTTATAACTTCTTCCTGATAAAAGGAAATGGGATCATCAATTCCTTTAGCCTGAAGTTCGTGAACATAGCCCAGTGCTTTATAAGAACGATGTGCTCCGCCTTTACGTTCCGGATCATAAAAACTTTCATAAATTTGAAGGTAAGTCCCTTTTTTATAATTAGATTTTTTTAAGAAATATGCCATAATAATCACCCTCTTACATTATAACACTATGGCACTATATATGTAAAGCGCAAAAAAGAAATTTTGTCAAGTTTTTTTACATCAAAAAAAGTCAGCATTTATGCCGGCTTACAATAAATTGATATAAAATTAACTCTAAAAAAAATATAGTGCTAAATCCTAAAGACGGGTAATTTATCCCGCTGATTCCTAGTAAATAGAGGACAAACTTAATAAATAAAAAAACAATAAATTGTCTAAAATGTCGAAAAAAGAAAAAACACTAGAATAACTATCAATTGATAGTATAATAGAAAGGTAAAAGAATGGAGTTATTCTGCTTTTAAGATTTTATCATATAAAAAATCAGATATATATTCAGATAAAAATGTGAAAATCATTAATGTTTGTAGAACGTGAATTATAAAATCTTGAGATGATATACATTAGAAAAATGATATCTACAAAGTGTATATCTTAAAGAGATTAAATTCATGTCAGTACAATTGTGAGGAGGTAAATAATGAAACACATTATGAAACGTATTACAGGTTTGGTGTTGGCACTGGTTATGGTAGTAACATCATTTGGTAATTACACACCTGTAACACAGGCGGCTTCTAGTAAGTCACAGGCTAGAGCGCTAGAACAAACACCTGGAATGACATTTTCCATGAAATATTCAGGAAAAGATGGAAATTCAGAAGGTGCTGGAGATATTGAAATAGGAGATGAAGATTCAGAAGAAGATGATGAAAATTCAGATGGTCTATCGGGAACTAATATTATAATGTTAGGACGAGGTATAAAAAATGCTGTCACGATAGCACTGCAGGCTAATCTTAATGCCGGTCAGGGACATGCTGAAGGAATGTATTTTGAGTTGAATCTTCCTGTGTTCAGAATTGAAGATGGAGAGTTAAGACAGCTGACAGAAGCAGAGGTTGATAAGCTTTCTGAGAAGTCAGAGGAAGAACTTAAAAAAGACACTAATCTTATAAGAGTTATGGCAAAATTTGTTCCGGATGATGCTGCAGATTGGAAAGGCTATACTGAAGGAGCTTCATACTGGGGCAATAAGGTTACAATTCAAAAAGTAGGTTTTCTTAATCCGGGAAAACAGGCAGCAGTAGATACTAAATTCTACTTTGATGGACCAATACCGGAAAATGCGTCAGCTATAGTAAGACTTGGTGGAGGATATTCATTATATAAAGATGTGAATAATAATGTATTAGAATCTTTTTATCAACCATCAAAAAACCAAGGTGATGAAGGCGCAATATATACACTTATATGCTCTAATTTACAATGGGAACCTTCAATAGAAGGAGTAGAACCTAAAAGTGTATTATGGGATAAATATAATTATGTTACATATAAAGTAACAATAAAAAATACATCAGAAGATAAGGAATCATATTTTAACAGTTCAATGATTCAGATGGTTGTACCAACTAGTCTTGGTTACAATGTAGATGGACAGGATTATGGTATGCATCCTGAAGAAGCAGGAAAATTCTTCTATAATAATGGTAATCCTATTTTGAATGAAGATGTCTATGATGACGCCACAAGAGAACAACAGATGATAGGTGTTCCAGGAAAAGGCGGCGTCATGATATATGACGTTACAGCTTTAGAGGAAACTGAGGCAGGACAAAAAGTTATGTCTGAATGGGATTTGACATCTTTTTCGAACATACAAGATGAAAATGGTAATAAATTAGAGGAAGTACCATATTATTTTAGAAGCAATGGAGACATTGTTTTTAGTAAACAGGGAAAAGTCTACAATCAAGAAGGCTGTAAAAATAGTGATGGTACAGGTTATGACCATACTACATATTATGTATCTATACCTATGAGAACAGATATTCCACCTAAGTACAAGGAAAATCTGAACATTCAGGTATATAATACTATTGTTTTCGGCTCTGATTATGAATGGACTAAAACAACAAAAAATAAAAATTGGGGTTTTGTAAGTCCAAAGTGGTCATTTACAGGAGAAAAATATGTTACTGAAACAGAAGAAGTAGATGGCAAAGAAGTAGAAGTAAAAAAAGACGAGATTCAAGTAGCAATTAATGGAGAAGGCGAATATTATCTTGGTGGGTTTAAGAATAATGGTAATGTGCCTGTATATAATGCTATAGCTACAGATACTATTGAATCAGATTTTGAAATGGACAGAATTTCTGTATACTTTAATACTGAGGATGGAGAAAATATTCCTGAATTGACAGATTGGTTTATAAGTGATGAACCGTTAGAATTTGAATTCTTGACATACAATGATGCATCGGGAACAGGCGAGCCAAAATCAGAATTTGTAAGTCTTGGAAAGCTGGTTGAAGATTCTACATTAAGTACAAATGATAAAAAAGTTTGGTCTTTTGAAATTGGAACAAAAATAGAAGACTATGTAAAGCAGGTTACTCAAACAGGTAAGAAGTGCGTGTGTAATAATCGCTTCAGATTCAAATTCAAAAAACAAATTAATGCTAATGAAGAATTTGATGGCAAAATTGGTATACATGGTGTAGTAGGCAAAGGAAAGAAATATACAAATAATTTAGATGTATCTTATGAAAAATGGATATGGGATCCTACAATATCAGAAGATACAGAAGATGGATATATAAAAACTGTTGCAAATAATGAAACTGACTCGGCTGTAATACAAGGTGTGAAGGCTAATCCAAAACTTGATGTCACTGTAATAGAAAAAACAGAAAGCGGATATAATCATAAGGATACAATGACTATACCGGTTAATGTTTCAGGATACGGATTCTTTTATCAATTAGCTAATGATAGTGATTCAAAAATAGTACCGGGCGAGTTTTCAACGGGCACAGTAGCTTCTGTTAATGCTACTACAAATAAAGTAGAAGGATTTTTGACAGAAAAGATTGTGATTTCCAAGAGACTTATAGATGAAATTGCAACAATAGGAAAAATCACTTTACATACAAGTGTTGCAACAGATAGCGATATAGAACTAAAAGTCTCTGATTTTTCAAAAGATGCAGATGGTAATTATTATATTGAAAAAAACAAATGGAGTTCTAAGGGGGAAATTCTGTCTGTTAATGTAGAAGTGAAGAAATTTGCAGAAAATATTGTTTTGGATAATGACAATATAGACATCTATGTAGCACTTGAAGGACAGGCCAATATTTACACACCTAATCCAAATACAGGTAGCGAAAAACCGGAAAATGTTAAAGAGTATGGTATTAGACCGCAGGGTACTTTTGAAACAAAGTATTCTGATGCTGACTTAAATGTGTATTCAAAAGACAAAGCTACAATGCATGTTAGCAACATTAATCCGGTTATACGCGGATACAGTTATGGTAAAAAATATTTGACTGATAATAGTGCAAATCTTCAGTCTTCTGTTAATAAGGCAACAGGAGCAGCAACACAGTCAACAGTTAACAGTGTTGAGACTCCTAATGATTCAGATGATGCAGGCTATAAATTTTTTATCAGCAATGCAACACTATCACCTGCTGGAAAAGCAGAGATAAAGATCGACCTTTCTAGCAGTATTGGAAACAAGACAACAACAGATGAAAATATTAGAGGATATAAAACAGGCAAGATTACAATCAGTGGTTTTGATAAAGTAGCAGATATTAAGCAGATAAGACTTTACAATTATGATAAGACACCGGGGACAGATAGTGCTTCTACTACAATTGATTTTGATAAGCTAACTGTAAGTAATGGTTCAGTTACCATAGACCTTTCAGAATATGAAGATATTTTATACTTGAATTATATTTATATTGATATTGATGACTTTAAGGCTGGAGAAAAAACCAATGCGCCTGAGATGGAAATCGATTTGAATGGTATTGCAGACTGGTACGGAAATCTTGATGCTAAGCTTACTTTTACACCGGAAAATGACAATTTTAAAGGTACTGGCAATACTACAATTTCCGGAAATACAAAAGGAATTGTAAGTTTAACGGACCGCATATATGTTGAAAAACCATATCCTACTATACATACAGATGTTCATTATTATAATTTGAATGGAACTACAAAGTCTGATAGTTCAAGCAGTGATGGAAATAGTAAATGGTTAGGGCTTCCATACGATAGAGATTTTACATATACAATTGATGTAAATAATACATATAAGGCCAAATTAGATGAGTTTGACTTGGTGATTGACCTGCCTATTAATAATAAGAGTCAAGGAACAGAAGCAAATACCGGTTTCCATACAACAGGAATCAGACTTAGTAAAGAGCTGATAGAACAGTATGAAATATTAGAAACAATCACATTGTATGATGTTGATAGTTCTAAAGGTATAAAATTTAAGATTGATTATGCCAATAAGACTTTGATATCAGAAGATGGAAAAATAACAATCCCTAATGGAGCTGTTGATAGCAATGGCGATATCTATATAGAAGAAAAATATATCTATACTGATAAAGATGAAGATGATGTTCAGTATATGAACATAAAGAATCTTAAAAAGATTGTTATTACAGGTAAAAAATTTGATGCAGCACCAGGTGTAGCTGAAAAGACAACACAAAGAGTTACGATTTATGGTTTTTCAGATTCTAACCCGGTTAATACAGAGAATAAAATAAGCGTAACTGCAAGTAACTATTTATGTGGATTTAGAAATGCTAAATCAGAATATATATTGACGAGAACAGATAATGCTAAAGCATTTATTAGTAAAATGTATTTTGATACTACAATAGTGGCAGGATACAAAGACAATACAGGTGGTACATCTCGTTTTGATCAGGTTAGTACTTCTTATGAGCATGTAAGACCTGAGCATACACATTATTATGGTTGGACAGATATTTACAATGATGATGTAGAACTTGATATAGGATATAAGGCTATTGGTTCTTATATGATTGACTTTAGACAGTATTTAAATGCTGGTTCTAATAAGCCTAGTGATGCTAATCATCACCAGTTAAATGATATGAGCGTGGATGATTATCATGATACTTGTACTGCATATGATTATTATTATACTCAGTCCATGAATACTGCAGCAGACGTTGAGATGACTGTAAATCTTCCTTCGGATTCTTTTGATGCATATTATATGAAGGTACATCCATGGGCATACCCTTATATGAAGTCAGTAAAGATACATCGTAAGGGAGATGATAACAATACATGGACAACAGTAGACAATTGGAAAGAATCTGTTGAAAAAGTAACAGGCACATCGGACAGTTACTATAGAGTAGACCTTAGAAAATTAGGGGATGAATATGGAATATATGAAAGTCCATTAGCTGATTATAAGACTGATAAGCCGGTAGACAAGATTATAATAACTTTAAATATTAATAGAGAAGCTTCAACTGTTAGCGGTGCAAATGAAATTGCAAAGAATGCTGACTATGGTACATGGTATAACTTTAGTAATGAAAGTACAAAATATATGTTTGAAGTCACAGGACGTTTTTATAAAATGGGTGCAGCAGATGCAACAGCTTCTACGAAGATGGATATCGGTCAGTTATCAGAAGAACGTCCTTATGCTAAAGCCAAAAAGAGAAGCCAAACAGGTGTATCGAATGGAACTAATAACATATATAATTCTACAATTCGTTCATCATGGTCATGGCAGGATTACTGGAGAAATACATGTTGTGGCTCATGGCATGCATATAGTAGTTATAAAGCAGCTCATATGTTTTCAACTGCTAAAGTTTATGTACAGGCAGAAGGCAATACAGTAAAAAAAGGTGTACATCAGACTATAAACACAAAATCTGATACTTATGCAAAATTCTCATTGTATAATGAATATTCTGTTTCTTTTAGTCAGGCGCAGCTTGGTAGTGTTAACGATTGCAGTAGTAACCATGGAACGGGTGTAGCTCATGCTGAAAGTGGTGGATATACAACTAATAATGACGTGAACAACTGGGCTAATAAACATTCATTTACTGATAAGGTGGTATTGACAGATACATTGCCTTATGTCAGACCGGATGATGATACGGAATATTATGGTTTCTTAACGAAGAAAATCTTTATATCACAGGATATAAAACAGTACATTGACAAGATTGTTATATATAAGAAGAAATCCGTTTCTAACGGTGATGGAACTTATACGGATACAGCAATATCAGATACTGTTGAGATTTCACCGGATGATTTGGTTAAGGAGAGCATGACAAATCAGGAATCGCAGGTTCAGGGTAGTGACCAGCATATTGTTCATTCTACATCTACAAGAACATTCTATGAAATTCCGGTTATTTATTCTGAAAAGAGTAGTTCAGAAGATAATAGTGAGGAAGAGACCACGACTGAAAATGGTCAGTATGAAGGTGAATCACAACTATCAACACAGTCTGAAGATGAAAATACTGAAGAAAATATAGAAGACATTAAAGGTGCCATAGTATTAGGAGAAGATGAGTATGTAGTAAAATATGAAATACATATGAAGAATCTTCCGGGAGATGGAGATTATGCGGCTGAATTGCAAGGCAAAACAGGATTACTTGATTCATATAATCATGGTTCTGATACTACACCGGATGTTTATGTAGGTGGTGGTATATACAGAGTAACTCAGGATAGCATTATAAATTCAGGTGATAAAAATGATTATAATACTATTGTAAGCAATTCTTATATGCAAGGTAGTAACAGTGCATATCATTCAACGAATGATAAGGCATTAATTACATCATATAGAATTCCATTTCAGGGTGGTTTTACTGTAACCAGAGGAAATAATAGCAATACAATCTATGATTATGAAAAAGATAATCTTACACCAACAGTAGCAAAATTTGATGTTAGAATTTGGAATAGAAAAGATGTAAATCAGGAAGAAAGCCGTTCGGCAGAGCTTGATACAGCCACAGCTACGAATAGTATGGATGGCGATTTTAGATTGAAGCATATATATATTCCGACAGAATTTATAGAGGGTTCATGGTTTAATGTAGAATATTTAAAACTTGGAAATGATGAAATTAAGCTAGAAGACTTGAAGAAGAGCAAGTACTTCAAGAAGGATAATGATGATGCTACAAGATATATCTTTGATGTTAATGCCTATATTCGTGATGGCATCAAAAATAAGAGTGCTACATATAGCACAGTTACACCTAATAATACCAAAAAGAATTCTTCTACATATTACAAAGAATATATATCTACTTTTGTAATTAAGTTTAAGGGAGTGGGTAAAAATATTCTTGATGGTGGATGGTTCCTCAATTCGAAATGTGGAAATGAAAATCTTGATGATGGTACAACTACAGTATCAAACGCAACGCCAACATATTCATATGATGGTATTTATGTGGATAGAAACGAAGAAGATATTATTGTTGATAGATGGACATATGATTCTATGCCTACTATTGTAAACAGTGCTAACAATTATACATATTCGTCAGCTAATTATAATAGTTTAAATGTTGCTTTTACAACGACAGAAAGCGATTATTCATGGAGATATGGTCAGAATACAAGTGAAGGTACCGGAAATAATGCATCAGGAACGCAGAAGAGTGACTACTATTATTTAAATAACCGTGTTGGAACAATGTATGTTAATATGTCACGTACTTCACAGATGGATGAAGATAATACTAGTGTCAATACATTTGCATATGATATAGATGGAAATACACAGGTAGCAGTTGATAGTAATCATTTGTTGCCGGATGATATTGTTGAATATCAGATAACTGTAGGAGCAAAAGACAATACCTTGCTTCCTATTTATCATCCTGATGTAAGATTTAAAGCTCCGACAGGACAGCGTATTGTTGGTTGGTATGTATTGAATAATGATTCAAAGATACCTGTTGAGGATATTACAGCAAAGGCGGTATCAGGCAATAATTCAACAACTGATATTGTAAAAGGCCTAAACTACTATAAACTTAGTGATGACATAGATACTAACTACAAGCAGTTAGATATTTCTTGTGGTAATACGACCAAGTCAGATGATACTACAGGAGATGATAGAACAAAGTACGATACTTATAACCAGTTGAATGCAGGAGAAAGCATTAAGATTGTTGTTGTCACACAATTGACACACGAAATGGATCCTTTTGAAGGCAAGATTGTAAATGATGATTTAAGTGCAAGAATATATGTATCTGCACATCCAAAGCATACATTTTCACAATATTCAATTGTACATGAGAATGGAAATAGCAATACAAGTGCTTCTTCGGATTATTACACAGACAGTAATGAAGGTGCAACCTACAATCGTACACGTGGAACAGGCTTCTATGGTTCAACATATAATAATGAAAATACATATTATACAAGCATAAGAAGCAAGATTCAGTTCTTTAGCAGTGCGTTATCGATAACTACAAAATATGTAGATGATTATAATACTACAAATGATACAAATCCTCATATTGATGAACGTCCAATGATTGTTCAGGTTAGAGGTAAAAATAATGGGGATGTTACAAATGATACATTGCATACGTTGAGCAGTGCAACATATACAGTTTCATTTATTTCAGAAAATGGAAGTTATGACAGATGGTTTAAAGGTTTTGATCTTTTACAAAAACCTACATTTTCATATCCAAGTGAAATGGATGAAAGCGGTACAAAGAATGCTAAGGTAGAATATTGTTTCTATAAGGATAAGACAACAGGCGAGGTTATCCATACCTCGACTACAGCATATAATTCAGAAACCGGTGAATATGATGAAGTAACTGGGATATATGATGAGACAAAATATGATGTAGTATGGTTGTCGGAAGATAAGGTGCTAGAGGGTGATAAACTTACTGAAAGTCAGGCTGAGAATGGATATCAGTTAGTAAGAGATGCAGTAAAAATCAGATGGACATATGAAGATATTCCAGCTAAGGCCGTTCTTTTTGCAACAAAAGAATCACCTTTTGAATTTCATGGTATTGGACGATATCGTGATATAAGAAAGGATTCAGAAAAGCAAAACAAGGTACAAAGTGATGATTTTACAATTGGTGTTTCTGTTGCGGCAGAACTTGTACATTCGCATGACGAAAATGTATCAAATACAGATGAAAATGCTGAAACAAAGGATAATACGTATAAAGCTGATTCTGTAGTGCATGAAAAGGCTAGTACAACAAATACCATTACAAGAGAAAGACCTATAGTAACTGTACATACACAGATTTTTGATACTGAGGAAAATGCAGGAAAAGCTTATACAGAGAATGCTGCTCAGGTTAAGGGATACAGACCAGGAGACAGTGTGTGGTATAAGGATACCGTAATTAATAATAAGGCTGCAAACAACAAGGCGCAGGGTGCTTTATTAGAGCCTGTTATTTTTGACAAGATACCTGAATATATAACAACTTCACTTTCTAAGGGAGATATTATTGTAAAATGGTATGATGCAGATAATAATTTAAAAGATGAAAGTGAAGTGCCGGATTTTGAAATTACAGCTTCTAAATTTGAAGATGTGGCAGATTATGGCGGAGATTTTGTAACTACTAAAAATGATAATGACGGAAACTCATTAAGTTCAGGTCATGCTTTTGCTGATTTGACATTTGGTGAGGGTGGAAACACTACATCAACAGAGATTGACTATAATGTTTATAAGATTCAGTTTGAAAAAGGAAGCAGATTAGAAATAGGCGAGCGACTTGAAATATATTATAAAGTTACAATTAGAACAGAAGATTTACCACTTTCATATACAAAGAGAATAATTTCTTCTTCTAGTACTAAGATTTTTGTGGATTATTATCCTAAAATGGGTGAATATAATCAATGGAAATATGGTTGGTATAGCTCATATTCTTATGATTGGTCAAGTCATTCATATCCATATACTGACAAAATTGAATCATTAAGCACACAATTCGCTAACAGCAATGATATGATGGATATGAATTATCTTATCCATGATGTGGGAGTTAGTGGACAAAAGAATAAAAATATAGACAGATATGAATTTCTAAAAGATTCTATCGTATATATGCCGGGAAGCGGAACCGATGGAAATAACTATAGTAGAACTGACATTTATGGCTCAAACGGATATCTTAAAGATGAAGATGTAAGAACAAAGAACAATCAGCAGAAAACATATTATGTTCCGACAGTTACTGCTGATAAGTATGACAAACTTCCTGTAAGTGAGACATATAGAAACAATTCTATAACAGGAACAGCAAGAGACTGGTACAATCTACTTATGAAATATCGTGTAAGAAGTACCAATTGGCAGCAGGAACATTTAGAAACAGTAATCTGGTCAGAATCAAGACTTCATTTGCAGACGGGATGGCTGGCTGCAAGTTCTGAAATGATAGGTGACACAAGCTCATATTTGAAATCACATGAGTATATGTCAACTAACTTTAAATCAGGAAAGCTTGATGACCATTATATTTCAAGTAAAGTATGGTCGGGTTGTAATACTGAACAGGTTTATACAACGAATATAAATGATGATGTTATAGAAACTTTAGAGTATGATCAATATTTCACATCAAGAATTGGTGCATACAATTATGGTGACTGGGATATTACCGGTGGAATTGAATTTACATATATTATGCCACAGGGAATAGAACCAAAACTTGACAAGGATGGAAATCCTGATTTTACTAATTTGAAGGCAGAAATATTATCATCAGGAACATCAAGCAATCCAGGTTATACAACCATTGACAGCAAAGATGTTGAGGTTGAGGTACTTCAAAAACCAGGAGATAAAAATCCTGAATATAAGACACCTAATATTATGCGTGACCCTGTACTTAGTAGTAGCGCAATGAATAAGTCAGGTGACAGTTATGCTAACAAAGAAGCATATTATGAAACAGATGAACAAACCTCATGGGTACTAAAAATCACAGTGAAAAAATCACTTGGAAAATGGTTTAATAGAGGAGCAAATTGTGGATATGCAATGTATGTTAACATTCCATCACATGTATATGCTACACCTCAAAACGAATACTGGTATGATGAAGTTATGGTAAAACCTGTGGATACAGATGAAAATCTTTATTATCAGGTTTATGATACCACTTCACTTTGGGGAAATACTGATGTATTAAACAGAAGTTTGAAAATCGGTAATCAAAAAGGCGGAATGGATTATTTATATAATCCATGTTTCCTAGACTTTCATAAATCAACTTATTGGGGAGCAGATTACCATGTAAATACAAATACATTCTTCTGGAATGGTTCACCTAATATGCCTTATATAAATGGTATGAACATTAGCAATAATGAGGTGTCAAAGCAAGGTATCATTTCTGATAGTGTGGAAGATGACAGAAGTGCATTTTCTAAGGGCAAACGTGATACATATGCTAGTACAGGAACTCGTGCTCATATGAGAAAACCATTGGTTAGAACATGGACCACAGTTGGAGAAAATAATATAAATGGAAGTGATACATCAGCATATTATATTAATGTACAAGGAGATACATCAACGCTTAATATTCATGTGGAGAATAAGTATTGGTTAAATACTCTTGCTCCTGTATATTTGTCAAATGATTATCAGGATAAGTATGAAACTTATAAGTATAAACATACATATGCAACAGATGGTGGTAGCATGGGAACGTTATACCATCCTGTTATTACACAGATTCTTCCATATGGTATAGTTCCTAAGGATACAAATGGTGAATTATTCACAACAGATAATGACTTAAATTCAAAGAAGACATTAGATTGGACACTACGTGGAGCTAATTATAGTTCTGATGGCAAAACATTAGGCACATTGACAACTTATGATGATGAAAAAGAACTATATGAAGCAGTAGTTGAATATATTCAGTTAGAAGTTGAAAATGGTGAAAAAGAAGGAAGATATCAGATTACTTTCAAACAGAAAGAAACACCTGACATTAGAAATGAAAAGAAAGCGAAAATTAATTCAGAATCAGCAAGAGTATTTTCATTTAAATTCTTTAATGCAGATATGCCAGATAATGTGAAAAAAGATGGAACCATTGATGAGAGACTAGATGAACAATATCAGTCAACACATACCTTTGTATCCAGTGAATTAAAGAACTTTAAGTTTATTATTGACTCAGAGGTTACAAATGCTAAAATAGAAAATCCATATTATGTGGGTAACAGTGTAGTTGATTCATATGTACATACATATAAAAACTATAATAATACATCTAATAATAATTATTATAACTGGCTTGGAACAATTTCTGATGAAAGAAGAGATAAAGCCGTATCAAACAAAACATCAGCGGATATGCTTATAAAAACAGCAGGAATACTTCCAAAGGTTACTACACCTAGCAATTTAGGATCTACATCGGCAATAAATGCTACAGATGTAGAAGGTAACAAGCGTTATATTATATCTAATGGACAGATTAATATCGATGGAATACAGCTAAATATGGAAGATTATCCTACATTACGTTATAATTCGTACATTTCATCAAAGGATTGTGATATGGATAATGGAAACACGACTACTGCAACAGGTGTTCATACGTCTGCAAGAATACGTGTAAAATTCCCATATTTAGAAAACAAGTCATTTGTATCAACTACAATGGCAGAAGATATAAATAGTCTTGGAGGACGTTCATCACAGTGGCAGAAGAATCAGTTTGAATATTATCCATCAAGCAGTCAGCCTGTGGAATATATGGATAAGCTTTATTACAACGTTAAGATAACTAATGGTGCCGATAATGTAGGAAGCACTAACTATTATTATCATGGAGATTTAGCACATGGAAAGATTAAGGTAACAATGGTATTACCATCTATTGTTAAGAGCGTACCACTGTCAGGAGATAATCTTTCTGGTGGCAGAGCATATATTCTATATCAGAAAGCCGGAGAAAAAAAGGCAACAAAGATTGGTATAGATGAAGCAAAATCTCTAGGATGGGAAATAGAAGTTATAAAGAATGAAGTTGATGATAATAATCAGCAGACTATAGTATTTGAGATTTGTACAGCAGGTGATTTTACAGATGGAACACTTCCGACATATCAGGATTATGTTGATGGCAAAAAAGTTCCGGGTTATTTTGGCTACAAGGACACTATTGTTGTTGGAGTAAAAACAGAGGTTAGAAATAATACTGAAAACACTACTGAAATAAATTATACAAATACCGAATGGAGCCAAAATAGTGTTTGGGACAAGGAATATAAAGCTGATACATATGTTACAGTAGATGATTCTAATGGATACTATCTAAAAGAAATGAATGAAGATGGTAACTTTGATTTGTTAACTGACTTAAAAGGTGCAGGAATTAATTATGCAAGAGCTACAACAGATGATAAAGAATCTGCTATTGATTGGGATAAAGATGAAGACTATACCGATGAATACGCAAAGGATGTCTCTGCTATAGTAACTCTTTTAAAACCACATTCTACAGTCAGAATAGATACATCTGTTCAAAGAGAAATAATTGAAAATCCAGACTTAGGAATCAGTGGAGAAGATGTAATAATTGACCCTACAGTAAAGAGTTCAGTATTTTTGTCAATGTATATGGACCAGGCGGTAAACGAAGGTGGTGCTGTAAGAGAATTTATAGTAGATTGGAGAATTCCTTTTAGATCTACATCATCTAGAACTAATGAAGAAGCACCAGTAACCGGAGCACAAATTGATAAAGATATTTATGCAATTGGTACCGGTGTATGGGAAATACCTTCAACAGCAGGAAAGGAAGAATACAGAGAACAGCTTTATAAAAAGCTTAAAGTTCAGGTATTAGCATTGTGTAGTGATGATGCTACTAATCAGGCTGAGGGAGCATCTTATGAAAATATAGACAATGTATGGAATGGCAAATGGATTAATTTGACTGAGCTTTATAATAAAAATTATAGTTCAAATAATGATAAGGGTGTTTCTATTGATAAAAATACAGTCATTAATCTGAAAGAATTGTCTGCAAAAATCTATAATGGACAGAAAGATTTATTATCAAAGACAATATATCAAATCAGATATGTTATATCATCAGAAGATGAACAGTATGTAGTACCAAGCGGATTTAGATTGGATATTGATGCAGATTCTGAAACTGATGGAAAACAGGAAATGAATGAGATTGATCCAAAACATGACAATGTAGAGGAACTTCCAAATAATGTTGTGTCAAAACATGACAAGGATGGCATATATACAGAAGATGAAAATATTGGAAATGCAGCATTTGTTATGATGCGTCAGTCTCATTTAGAAAAAACAAAACAGCATGTAAACCATTTTGTTACAGGTTGGACAAAATATGATGATACACAGTATTGTGTTGACTCAGAGCGTTCAAGAGCCGGATATTATATAGCGGTAGAACTTCCGGTTATGGAAATTGATTTGACGAACCAGTATTTCAAAAATGCAAGAGTGGATGACGATATTATCTTCAAATGGAGTGATGATATTGTTATTAATGACACATCTAACATGCTTAAATATACCGTTGAATTAAGAAATCTTTCGAATGAAAAGATTGAAGAAGCCGAAATTGAACGTGAAGAAGATATGGCTACAAATCCACAGATTGTTGTTGAACTTCCGATCATACACAGTATTGATAATTCTATAGAAACTGAAGAACCATTAGTTTATAAGAATTATAAGGAAGCAGAATATGGAGAAGAACTTTGGAAACAAACGCTAGCTCCGGATTGTACGATGTCAGTTCCTTTTGAAGATGGAGATGCTGTATGGAGTTGGCACGTAGAAGATGAAGAAGGAAATGTTGTAGATGCTTTAAAACATAGAATCAGTTCAATAGATTTTATTATGTATGATAAGGTTACCGGTGTTCAGTATACAAAACAAAGAAGACTTATGAGATGGACATCTAATGGTCAATTAGCACCGGGACAAAAAATTGTAATTGATTTTATGGTACCTGTATCTACAGGTGATAGCATGACTGTGTCAGCAGATTTGTTGAATTGTAAGGCATATGGATTTAAGACAGGTGCGTTTATACCTCATGTCTTACCATCAGAAAAAACAATAAATTATGCATATATATCTGATACACGAGATGTTAATGACAATGGCGCAAGTAATAACGAGAGTGCCATAACAGTATCTCTTAGCAATATTGCTTTTAGTGGAACAGTTTCATTTAATAGAAGAAAGCAATCCTTCTCGGATTACGGTACAGGTCTAAATGCACAAGGTAACGATAACAACAGGCCTTCTCTTGTACCTGAAGGAACAACATACAGCTTTATATCTTCTATTTATAATCCACTTACTACAACGTCAACAGCTAAGGGATATAAGCAACCGGTAATTTATGATGTATTACCTTATGTAGGAGATACACAGTTAGTACCATATAGTACTGATTCAGTTGATGAGAGAGGTTCAGATTGGAGAGGTTGGCTTAATCTTGATTCCTTAGAGGTAGTATCACAGGCACCATCTGCAGAAACAACTCTTACAGATGGTAAGGATGTAAATATCTGGATTGGACCATTTAACTATAGTGGTTCAGATATTGTGAAAATAGATGTTACAAAACTGCCTACTGTAATACAGACAAGCAGTGTAGATTTCTATACCAGTATAAGAGGCGAAGGAAGCAAGGCAGTTGCAGAAAAGAAGAAATATTTTGTACGATTAAAAGATCTTTTAAAATTAAAGATATCAAATCCTACAAAATATGAAGAGTTAGAAAAACATGCACAGGCAATATATGTAGAGCCGACAGAAAGTTATGTCTTAGGGGCAAGTACAAAATTAGCACTTTCATATTCATTAAGATCACCGCTTAATATTCCGCTTAGCAAAAAATATATTCCTGAGGAATCAGAAAATATATTGCAGGAAGCAAAGGATGTTGACGGCTGGAACAGCTTTTCAGCTCAATCAGAAAAGGATAAACCTTCAGAATCACCATATGCTGGAGTATATCTTGCAGCGCCATATGACAGAGGTTATATAGGACATTATGTATGGTTAGATGAGAGCTACAATGCACAGTTCACAGATGAAGGTGAATATATAAGACAGAATTCTGATGGAACAGGAAGATGGCTTCTTGACAAAGCTACAAAAGACCTTGATTATGACGGAGACATAGATGACCCTGGTATAAATGGGGTTAAAGTAGAACTTCTTACAGAAAAAGGTTATCCCGTAAACCGTTTAGGTGAGGCCGTAGTAGAGAAAGATGGCAGATATTTTAAGATAGATGAAGAAACAGGAAAGATTCTTAAAGATGAACATGGAACAGATGTTTATACAGCATATGGACCAATGTCTTATACAACAGAGAAAGATGTTTATGGAAATGATGGTTACTTTATTATCTCAAATATAAAACCTGGAAAGTATAACTTGCGTTATACATTCCCAGAAGATAGTAAATATAACAAATATGCCTTGACTACAAAGACATTAGGTATTTCAGAGACAGGACTTAAGGTTTATAGACCTGGTGAGGATACACTTCCTGATTTAGGAAATACAGGCAAAGGTGATGAACCAAGTGATGCGGCAGAAGTTAAGTCATTGACAATACAGACTACTGAGCCAATACAAATTGACGCAATCGGTAAAGATGAGACAACATATGTTGATTATGATGAAAAAATGACATCTTATGATTTAGGTGTTGCACCATCATTTGCATATGGTGGATATTCATGGATGGATATAACATATGATAAAGATGGAAAAACAGTATCAAGCAGCATAAATGGTAAGATGGAAGATGGTGAAAAACGTCTTAAAAATGTAGGAGTCTTTATTTATGAGGTTCAAGAAGATGGTACATATGCAACAGCATATGACAGTGATGGTAATAAGATAAGCTATACGGATGAAAAAGGTAACGAGGTAACAAATCTGTATACAGATAGCAATGGTTATTTCAAAACTACATTATATCCATATAGAAGTTATATAATTATTACTGATACTAAGAAGATAGATGATATTCTTAAACCGACACCATATACAATGAGTACAAGACCACTTCAGTATGAACCAAAAGATGACAATGATTTGTTATTTAATGAACAGCTGAAGAAGAATACAACGAATGTGTTTGTAATCAAACCACAGCCTACAGATTATACAATGGGCAAGTGTGTGGAAGGTCAGTACGGTACCTATAACAGATTAGGACTTGGATTCGTTCCGGCCGGTATCGGTGCAATCGGAAAATATGTATTTAATGATGAAAACTATGACGGTATCAGAAATGAGTACAAGGATTCGGAAGGATATCTGGTGACAGAACCTGGTATAGACAATGTTAAGCTTATCCTTGAAAAATATTGTTATAAGAATAACAAGTGGGAGCTTGTAAGCGATAATTATGAAGAGGTTACAAGTATAGGCTCATCATATACATTTATTGTGGATAGTTCAGAGAAGGATGCAGATACACAGGAAAGATATCTTTGCGGTTATAGAGTTAAGGTAGACATGAATACAGTGCCAAAAGATTATGTTCCGACTAAGTTCTATATGAACGATGGAGTATCTGACAGCGACTTGCCGATTACAGGAGAAAGATACAGATACCTTACAGGTGACAGTGCAACTGATCTTGTAATCATAGCAGATGAAAAAGATGAGTTTACAGAGCTTGATTACACAATAACAGCAGATGGTAAGGAATATGATATTGCAGATGCACAGATTATTACAAAATATGATGCGGGATTTGCATTGGTTGAATATTCACAGATAGATGGTATTGTATGGAATGATAAGAATTATGATGGTAAGCAGGGAACGTATATCAATGACAAAGATGTTGTAGTGAACGAACCTGGCATTGCAAACATTGAATTGCAGTTAGTGCCATATGTTTACAATAATAATGAATGGCAGTTACTTGAAAAAGATGACTTGAAGGATACTGCAAAATATAATAATTATGTTATAACCACAAAGACAGATGCAAATGGTAAATACAGTTTCAAACATGTAGAATCAGTAGCAACATTAGCAGATGGAACAAAATGCATTACAGGTTATAAGATAAAGATTAATACTGATATTGAAAAACTTGAAAACTATAAATATGGTATTACAAAGTATAAAAATGGTACTTCGGATTTAGATAGTGATTTGTGGAAAACATCAGATGGAACATTGATTCTTAATTCAAATGATGAATTTATCATTACAGCTAAGAAGATAAAAGAAAGTGATGCTGAAACAGATTATGGAAAGTCAGAACTTGGAAACCAGGATGAATATCTGATTAAAAACAAGCTTGGATATTTTGATATTAATAAGGTTGCAAATTACGAAGGAAATGATGCAGGTCTTGTCGAATTTAGAAGTGATTCTGTATCAGGTAAGGTTTGGATAGATGATAACTATAATGGTATTATGGATAGTTCTGAACAGGGAATGGTAAATCAGAAAGTTACTATTAAGCGTTATTATCTTGAAAGTGTTGCTGATGGAAAATACAACTGGATAGAAGATTTGGCTTATACTAATCCGGTATCTGTAACAGATGCAAATGGAGACTTCATATTTAAGAATCTTGTTTCATACGTATATAAGGATGGAAAATATTATCTTGCAGGATACAAGGTATTTATGAAGGAACATCCAGATGTTTCAATTTACGGTATTACATTATATGGAAAATATGACAAGGCTACTGAAAGAGGAAGTGACTTAAAGATACGTGGCAGCGAAATAACTAAAGATGATGATTATTTAGTTGTAGCAAAGAGTTTTGCAAATGTTACAGATGAAGAAAATTCTAACAAAAGTTGTGCCGCATATAAGTCAGAGGAACTTGCACATGTGGCAGAATACAAGGGCAAATATTATGATCTTGTAACAGCTCGTTCCTATGAAAATAATGATGCAGGATACATAGCATATCCTACAGCATACATTACAGGAAATGCCTTTGAAGATTTTAATTATGATGGTTTAATTAATGTGGCAGATGATGGTAATAATGATTCATTTACAAATAAATTAAAGACAGCAATGAAGAATGGAAAACTTATTGTAAAGGCAACTGCTTACTATTATGATGGTGGTCAGTGGAAAAAGTATGTTAATGACAAGGGCATTGCATATACATATACTGATACAATTGATGCAACAAGTACTGATGGTTCGTTTACAATTGGTGTACCAACTAAGGTTACAGTGAATGGTAAGAATTATCTTGCTGGTTATAAGTTAGATGTAAATGATGTACCGACAGGATACCATATTACAAGACACAAAGCTGATGGTAAGGTTAAAGATAGTAATGCACTTATTAAACAGGGAGCAGGTCAGTATAACATAACAAAAACTCTTCCTGATCGTGGCTATGCAGGCACAATCAAGGAAGAAATGGATGGCTATATTATCCCTGCTAATCCATCAACAGAGGCTTCAAGTTCGAATGTCATAGGTGATTATGATATTGCTGTAGGCAGATATGTTAAAGAATATAATCTTGGATTTGTAGCTCATGAAGAAGGAAGCATTGATGGTGTGGCATTTGAAGATAAGAATGACAATGGTAAGTGTGATAAGTCTGACAAGTTACTTTCAGGTGTAAAGGTAGGTGTAAAACGTTACGCATATGATCCTATAAATAATAAATGGACTAAGGCACCTGATTCAAATAACAAGAATGCAGAATATTATGCTACAACTACAACAGATAGTGATGGATACTATTTATTTGATAACCTGCCAACTCATGAAGACACCTCAGGGGATGCTACTATTTATGGCTACACTGTATGGTTGATTGAAATGCCAAAGAATGATGAAGGATTTGAATATGCAGCAGCATATTATCAGTCTAACAGTGATAAGGATGATAGTGCTCTTATAGCAGAAACTATGCAGGTCTTTAAAGCAGATAATAATCCAAATATTCATGCAGATGAATTAAGAGATGGAAACACTGTATTAGTAAATCAGACCAAAGCAGATGCGCAACGTTCGGATATTACTTTAGGATATGATTGTACAGCAGCAGAACAAAGAACAGGATATAATCTTGGTTTTGTTGATTATGCAAAAGGAAGTATCGAAGGATGTGTATTCGATGATAAGAATATTGATGGTATTATCGACAGTGAAGATGGAAAACTTGAAAATATTGAATTAGGCTTAAAGCGTTATCTATATGAAAACGGACAGTGGAAAGAAGCACAGAATGATAGTGAATATTATAGAACTGTAAGAACTGATGCTAATGGAAACTATAAGTTTGATGATTTAGAAACATTTACAACTAAGAGTGGTAACAAATATTTATATGGTTATGAGGTATGGGTAATAAATTCACCATCAGACTATGGAATAACACGTTACCAGATGAATAATGGTTCTAAAGACAGCGCAGTTTTGTTGAGTAATCAGATTAAGAAGAAAGACGGAACATTAAATGAAGTCTATAAAGACAAGCTTGTAGTTGCAAGAAAAGCAACTACAGAAAATAAAGATGGTCTTGACAATATTTATGTTGTGGAAGGATATGATGTGGTTCGTGAAACCAATCTTTCTGAGTACAATGCAGGATATACTGTATTGAAAAAAGGTGTCATAACCGGAACAGTATTCGATGATGCTGATTATGATGGTCTTATTGATAATGATGAATCATTATTAGAGGGCGTTAAAATAGGATTGAAGCGATATGTATATCAGGACGGCATGTGGATATTAGCACAGGATGGTGATTATTTTGAAACAACTACAACAGATGTTTCAGGTCAGTATGAATTTGCTAACCTTAAAACCCATATTAATATGGATGGTAAGAACTATTTGTACGGATATGAAGTATGGATCGTTGACGGACCGGATGGATATGCGGTTACAAGATATGGTAAGGATAGCTTCTTAAAGGTAGATGGACATGTTGTGAAGGCAGACACATCACTTTCAGAAATCTACAATGGAAAGACTGTAGTGGCGCATAAGATAACAGATGAAGATAATTTAGATGGTATTGACAACACATATATTGTAGATGGCTATAATGTGATATTGGCATCATTAAGCGATAACAATAATGCCGGTTATATTAAGGAACAAAAGGGTTCCATAAGCGGAACAGTGTTCGATGATGTAAACTATGATGGTACAATATATAAAGATGATAAATTTATTGAGGGTACAGTGGTAGGCATTAAGCAGTTCGTGTACGATGAAGGTAAATGGACACAGACACATAAAGGTGATTATCTTGATACAATGACTACTGATGAAAATGGTAATTATAAATTTGATAATCTTGAAACACATAAGAAGACTGATGATGGCAATAAGTTGTATGGATATGAAGTATGGATTATTGAAGGACCAGATGGATATGCAGTAACAAGATATGGCAAAGACAGTTATCTGAAAGTCAGTGGACAGGTTATCAAGTCAGACACATCATTGTCAGAGAAGTTTAACGGAAAAACTGTAATAGCCCACAAGGTTACTGAACAGGACGATATGGAAGGCATAGATGATATTTATGTTGTGGAAGGCTACAATATAGTGCTTGCAAACGACAGCAAAAAACATAATGCCGGATATGTTAAGGAACAAAAAGGTTCAATTAGCGGAACAGTATTTGAAGATATCAATTACGATGGAATCTTAAATGACAATAAATTCATGGGAGATATCAAGGTTGGATTAAAACAGTTCGTTTATGAGGATGGAGAATGGAAACAGACTCACGAAGACGACTTTATCATTACAACTAAGACTGATAATGATGGAAATTATAAGTTTAGTGATTTAGATACTTATAAGAAGACTAAAGAAGGAAACAAACTATATGGTTACGAAGTATGGATTATATATACTCCTAAAGGATATGCAGTAACAAGATATGGTAAAGACAGTTACCTGAAAGTAAATAGTCGAATTGTTAAGGAAGATGAGACATTATCAGAAATCTATAAAGGAAAGACAGTAGTAGCACATAAAATTACAAGTCAGGAAAATTTAGATGGAATAGATGATATTTATTTCGTTGAAGGTTACAATATTGTTCTTGCACAAGACAGTAAAAATAATAATGCCGGTTATATCAAAGAACAGAAAGGCTCCATAAAGGGTACAGTGTTCGATGATATAGACTACGATGGTAGAATCAGTGAAGAAGATATAGTAATGGAAGGCTTCATGGTTGGACTTAAACAGTTTGTTTATGAAAACGGTCAGTGGGAAGCTGTTAGTGAAGATGGAGAATTCTTAAGTGTAACTACAACTGATGCAAACGGCAATTATGAATTTAATAATCTTGAAATACATAAAAAGACGGATGATGGAAATAAACTATACGGATATGAAGTATGGATTATAAAGGATCCGGATGGATATGCAGTGACAAGATATGGAGAAGATAGTTACCTTCTTGTGTCAGGTCAGGTTATAAAAGATGATAAAAACTTATCAGAAATGTTCAATGAAAAGACTGTAGTGGCATACAAGATAACAGATGATGACTATATAGATGATATTGATGATATTTATTTAGTAGAAGGTTATAATGTAGTGCTTGCACAAGATAGTGAGAGACATAATGCCGGTTATTACAAAATTAAGAAGGGTTCTATAACAGGAACAGTTTTTGATGATGTAGATTATGACGGTTTAATTGATGAAGATGATTATTTATTGGAAAATATTGAAATTGGTTTAAAACGCTATATTTATATAGATGGTGAATGGGTAGAAGCTCTGAAACAAACAGCAGATGAAGAGATTATACCTGATGACACATTAGGCAATAACAGTGATTCAATAGATAATGACAAGGAAGATGGTACAATTACTGATAATAATCTTTCAGACAATGAGTCATCTGATACAGAAAATGAATCAGAATTCTTCGCAACTACATTAACAGATAAAGATGGTAATTACAGCTTTGAAAATCTTGATGTTTATATGTCGGAAGATAAGATTAATTATATGTATGGATATGAAGTATATGTAATAAATCATGAAAATAGACATACTACAAAATATTGGATGAATAATGGTGAAGATGACAGTTCATTAAGAAGCAATAATTATCAGATTTTAAAGACAGATGATGGAAGAGAAGAATTGTTCAATGGTTGCATTGTATTAGCAAAGAAGGCGGTTGATGAAGAAAATCCAAATACACCTTATATTGTAGAAGGTTATGATGTGGTTAACGGAGTTACCCGAAAAGAAAACAATGCAGGTTTTGTTGCAAAACAAAATAACACAATTTCAGGTCTTGTGTGGATTGATGCAGATAATAACGGTATATTAGAGGAAAGCGAAACACCAGCAAAGGATGTAAATGTTATACTTGAAAAGTTATATCTGAAAGACGGACAGTGGATGACAATGGAAAGTGATAAATTTGTAGAAACTGTAACAGGCGAGGATGGAACTTACAAGTTTGAAAATCTTGAATTATACGGTTATGTAGATGAAAAAATGGTAGTTTATGGCTATAAAGTTAAGATTCCAACACTTCCTACAAATTATGGAGTGACAGTATTCCATGCACAGGCTGATGGAACGAAGAATGACTTAAACGAAAAGACTGGATATTTAGAAGATGAACAGGCATTGATTGTACTTGCTGATAAAGCAGATGAAAATACACCGGAAGAATACAATGTGGATGAGTATAATATTTCTCATGGTTCTTCATTAGAAGGAAGAGATGCAGGTATTGTACCTTACGGAGTAGGAAGCATAGAAGGTTGTGTATTTGAGGATGCAGATAAAGACGGTAAGCTCGATGAAGACGAAGAAATATTCGAAGGTGAAAAAGTTTATCTTGAATATAAGAATAGCAGTGAAGATGCTGAGTTTGTTAGATATACAGGAGGTAAGGCAGTAACAGATAAGGAAGGAAAATTCAAGTTTGAAAATCTTCCTGTTTTAGATGAAAACAATATGCCTTATGAGTATCGTTTAACCATGAAGAAACCTGAGGAGCGTTCATTTACAAAAGTATTTGCATTTGAAATACAGGGAAGCAGAAAAGTAAATATTCTCTATTCTGACACGAATAAGGATGAGAAGGAAGAAAGCGCAACTGGAATTACTCAGACTATAACATTGGCAGTTCCAAGAAGTGACAGTGAAAATTATTATAATCTTAAATATGAATTTAATGGTTATGAACATACTAATGCTTATCTTGGATTTACAGCTATAGAAAATGCAGAAATAGTACAGACAGGTATGGACATGAGATTATGGCTTGCATTAATACCTATATTGCTTGCAATGTTTGCAATGGCAGAAATCGTTGTACAAGACAAGAGAAAGAAAAAGTATGGAAAATAAGAATATTTATTGAGCTATTACAATAGTAAATAAATTATAATAGCAATAATAATTAATTAGAAACCTTCAAGGCAGTAAAATGTCTTGAAGGTTTTTTATAGTAAGCCTGGTGGCATTCGTTTCTAATGGTTGAAAATTCCTCCGAATTTCGTATTATATAAAAACGCTTTAAGAGCTTGCTTCGTATCAAAATGAAAACTACACCAAAATAAAGTTGATTAATGTATATATAATTAGTGAATTATTACAAGAAAAAGGTCGAAAAGCTGTGAAAAAGGACGAAAAAAACTCTGTTGAATTGAAAAACTATCAATTGATGGTACTATAGAAGTATTAGTGAAAAATAGACTAGCTGTATTCTGCCTAGAGGAGAGGAAGAATATAGGTTAAGAAGAAAAAAAGATAGACAAACGAGAGAGACAAAAATTGGAGGTAGTTTATGAAACAGATTATTAAAAGAATAACAGGGTGGTTATTAGTACTTGCAATGATAACATCTATGCTAGGACAGTATACACCGTCTACATATGCTGAAACTGCTAATGATACTCCCTTAGAATCTACACCGGGAATGTCATTTCAGATTCGTTATGTGACAGGTGGAAGCAGTGCTAATGGAACAGGCGGAATTGGGAGCTCAAGTGGGAATTCAGATTCCAATAGTGAAAATAAACAAAATATTGCATTACTAGGAAGAGGTAAAGATAATGCAATAACTGTTAATCTTGTTGCCGACCTTAAGAATGGTCAGGGAAAAGCAACAGGAGTATTTTTTGAACTTAAATTACCTGTTTTAAGAGTAAAAGACAATGGTTTTGCAGAGCAATTGTCAGAAGAAGAGGTTGAGAAGCTTACAGAGGAAGATTTTGAAAATGATCCAGGTCTTGTAAGAGTTATGGCAAGCTTTGTTGCAGATGGTGTTAATGATCTGCAATGGGGATATAACTCAGATGAGGTCTATTGGGGCGAAAAAGTAAGAATAGAAAATAAAGCATCAATTCAGGGTGGAACTGAAACCATAGTTCAGGCAAAATTATGGTTTGAAGGTAAAATGCCTGAAAATGAAGCTGCCATTGTCAAATTTGGCGGTGGATATAGTGAATTTGAATTTAATGATAAGAAATATGTAGGATTTTATCAGAGTGCAGCAAATCAAAGAGATGAAAAAGCTATTTTTACAATGATTTGCTGTAATCTTGAGTGGGAAACGAAGATAGAGGCGGTAAATCCTAAGAATGTACTATGGGATAAATGGAATTATGTAACATACAAGGTTACATTCAAAAATGTATCCAAAGATGATGATTCTAAATTTGATGCGTCTGATGTTCAGGTAATAGCACCTACAAATATGGGAACTGTAGAAGGCTGGGAATCCGGACTACATCCTGAAGAAGGTGCAAAATATTTATATAATGATGGTAATCCGGTTTATAATGACAAATGGGCCGATAATGAAGTGCGTGAACAATTAATGGTCGGAGTGCCGGGTAAGGGTGGCATCATGATTTATGATGTTACAGAATTAGATAGTACAGAAGAAGGACAGGCGATATTAAAATCCTGGAATTTGACAGATTTTGATAATATTAAGGATGCCAGTGGGGAAAAAGTAGAGGAATTACCATATTATTTTAAACCAGATGGTGGTATTTACTTTAAACAGGAAGGTACTATATATAATGAAAATGGCTCAAAGAGCCATAAAGACAGTACAGGATATGACCATGTTACTTATTATATATCTATTCCTATGGCAACTGACATACCGGCAGATAAAATAGATACACTTAATATAAAGAGTTACAATACTGTTACTTTTGGAAGTGACTATACATGGACAAAAACGATTGCACATAATACTCATGGATTTTTAAAGACTAATGAAAGTCTGACTGGTAAGAAATATGTTATCGAAAAAGATGATATAGATGGAAAAGATGTTGATGTAGAAAAAGATGAAATACAGATAGCAATTAATGATAGTGAAAGCTATTATCTTGGACATTTTAAAAACACAGGAAATATACCTGTTTTTAATGCCATGGCTGTGGACACCATCGACAAGGATTTTGTAGTTGAAAAAATGTCTGTCATATTTAACAATAGTACAGCGAAATTGACAGATTGGTTTGAGAGTGATGAAGCATTAGAATTCGAGTTTAAAATATATGATAATCTAGATGGTACAGGGGAACCTAATACAGACTTTGTTAATTTAGGAAAACTAGTAGCTGATGATACATTATCTGACAGTTCACATAAGGCATGGTCATATGAATATGCTACACAGATGGATGATTATATAGCAAAAATGGCAGCTGAAGGCAAATTATGTGAATATACAGGACGATTTAGATTCAAATTCAAGAAACGTATTGAGCCTGAAGAAGAGTTTGACGGACAGATTAAGATTTATGGAACCGCTACAAAAGGAAAAAAATATAGCAATAAATTAGATACTATATATGAAAAATGGATAGCTAATCCTTTATATATTAATTATACAGGAGATGACTGTTATTATAAGAATCCAAGACAAAATGATACGGACGAGGCGACAATAAAGGCGGCGGTAGCAAATCCGAAAGTAAAAGCAGAAGTCATAAAGATAAGTGATAATGAATATGAACGAAAAGATCCTATGGAAGTACCGGTTAATGCATCAGGTTATGGTGTAATATTCCAGTTAGGTAATGATAGTGTTTCAAGACTGCAGCCGGGACAATTTTCAACAAATAATCTGCTTACTATGAATTCTACAACAGGTACTCTTAAAGGTCTTGTTACAGAAAAAATAGTATTATCCAAACGTCTTATAGATGATGTGGCAAAAATTGGAAAAATCACATTAACTACAAATAACGAGACAGATGGAACTGTAGATAATATAGAAGTCTCATTGAATGATTTCAAACAGGATAAAGATGGAAATTATTATTTAGAAAAGTCTGCGTGGGAGACTAAAGGAAAACTAGTTGATTTAGTAATTGAAATCAAAAAATTCGCAGAAAAAATTGAAATAAATTCTGATAATGAGGATATCTATATTGCGTTAGAGGGATATGCTAACATTTTTACGCCTAACCCTAACACAGGAAACGAAAAACCAGACAAGATAAAAGAATATGGCTTAGTAATTAGTGGAAAGTTCGAAACTAAATATAACGATGCTGAATTAGATGTTGAACATACAGATAACGCAAGATTATGGGTTAGAAATATTAATCCTGTAATTAAGGGGTATAGTTATGGTCGTGAATATTTAAGAAAAGACAGTGATTATGTACAGTCTTTAGAAAACTATGCAGATGGTTCAAAGACACAGACTGTAATAAATAGCGTGGAAGTTCCTAATGGAATTGAAAATTCCGGATACAAGTTTTTTGTGAGCAATAAGACTGTATCTTCGTCGGGTAATGCAGAAATATCTATCGATTTATCGAGCAGTGTAAGTAATAAAACTAGCCCGGATATAAATGTACGTGGATATAAAACTAATAAGATTACAATAAAAAATTATGAAAAAGTAGTAAATATAAAGCAGATTAAATTATATAACCAGGATAAAAACCCTAGCACAGACACTGCGGATGTCATAATTCCATTCGAATCATTAAAGATAAAAGATGACACTATAGTTATAGATATAACAGGATATAGTGACATTGAATATCTAAAGTATGTAGTTATTGATTTGAATGATTTTCTTGGAGGAACCATAAAAGATACTCCGGAAATGGAAATAGATATTAATGGTTTTACAGATTGGTATGGTGACCTTGATGCAAAACTTACATTTACTCCGGAAGATAAAATTCTTCAGGGGAATGGTATTATTAGTAATTCTGATAATACAAAAGGAAAAGTAAGCTTAACTAATAGATTAGCAATTGAAAAACCATATGCTACAATTCATGCTGATGTACATTATTATGAATTAGATGGTACAACTAAAGATAATTCAGACAACAGAGATAAAAATGATAAATATCTAGGTATACCATATGACAGAGATTTTACATATACAATAGATGTAACTAATAAATATAAAGCGAAATTAGATGATTTTGAATTAAAAATCGAATTGCCTATTAATAACAATAAGCAGGGAGATGAGTCTAATACCGGATTCCATACAACAGGCATAAGAATAAGTAAAGAACTGATTGAGGAGTATGATAGCATTGAGAATATTATTTTTTATGACGTAGATAGTTCTACGGCTCATAAATTTTTGCTTGATTATAAAAATGGTCAGTTGATATCAGAGGATGGAAGTCTTACTATTGCGGGAATTAGAGATAATGATGATGTATATATATCAGAAGAAAAGATATATTCTGATATGAATATTCATAACTTGAAAAAAATCATCATAAATGGAAAAGGATTTGCAGCAACTCCAGATGAAATAGAAGATAATTTACATAGAATTACAGTGTATGGTTTCTCAGATTCTAATCCGGTTATGACTGAAAATAAATTAGAAGTAAATGGAAATAATTATTTATGTGGTTTTAGAAAATATTCTGAATTTACTTTTAATACAAAAGATACTGCAAGAGCATATATAAGTAAGATGTATTTTGACACTACTTTGGTAGCAGGATACAAGGATAATACAAGTGTGGCAAAAACAAGTCGTTTTGATGAGATATGTGATTCATGGGAAAATGTGAGATATGAGCATGTATGGAATCATTCGTCTTGGAGTGATCATTTTACGAATGATGATAGTGAGCTTGATATAGGATATAAGGCAATTGGTTCTTATATGCTTGATTTTAGACAATATCTTAATGCAGGTGCTAATTATCCTTGTGATGATACAACTGTAAAAAAAGAAGATTATCATCATGAACTAAGCTGCATGATAAAAAAGTCACAGGCGGATGACTGTACTGCATATGATTATTATTATACGCAATCTATGAACACTGCTGCGGATGTTACAATGACTGTAAATATTCCATCAGATTCGTTTGATACATATTATATGAAAGTACATCCTAAGGCTTATGAATATGTGGATTTTGTAGAAATATACAGAAAAGATGGAACAAGCTATAAGGTTTCAAACGAGGAATGGAAAGCGTCTACTGAAAAAGTGAGTGGCAGTAATGATACTTATTATAGAGTAGATTTAAGATTGTTAGATGATGGTAATACCGGAATATATGTAAGCCCTACAGCTGAATACAAAACTAATAATCCGGTAACGAAGGTTGTTATAAAGCTTAATATTAATAGAAATGCTTCTAGGAATGTTAACGGAAAAGAAAAAGCTAATAATGCTGATTATGGAACATGGTATGATTTTAATGATGAATCAACAAAGTATATGTTTGAAGTTACAGGACGTTTCTATAAAACAGGTATTGCTGACGCATCAGCCACAACACAATTAGACATTGGACAACTTTGTGACAGACCATATGCTAAAGCAAAGAAGAGAACAGACGTTGGCAAGTTTAATAGTTCTAATGATATAAATGATGCTTATCGTTCTGCCTGGTCATATCAGGACTACTGGAGTTATCCATGTTGGAAAAATAATTGGCACTATGATTTTTACAATTATAAATCAGCTCATTTATATTCTACTGCTAAGGTATATGTTCATCCTGAGAATAATCATGTTTTAAAGGGAGTACATGAGAAGACAGACACAGATACAGATACACTCGCTAAATTTGGAAAATATAATGAGTATTCAATAGGATTTAGGCAATATCAGGAGGGTGGACCTAACGATTGTTGTGGTATAAGCAATTATTGGTATACTGAACAATATCAGAATGCCATAAAGGATGATAATGCTACTTACAAAATTCACAATTCAGGACATGGCGGTGGAAGTAGCAGTAGCAGTGCTATAAACAATGACCCGGACGATTGGAGTGGCAAGCACGCATTCACTGACAAGGTTGTATTGACAGATACATTACCATATATAAGACCTGACAGTGGAACCGGATATTTTGGATTTTTAACAAAAAAAATCTATATATCAAATGATATAAAACAGTACATTGACAATATAGTTATATATAAGAAAAAATCTATTCTAAATGCAGATGGAAGTTGTACGAATACTAATCTGACCGAAAAAATCACCATTAAAGGTGAGGATTTGGTAAAAGAAAATACATCATCAAAGCCTGCGGCTATTACTGGAAGTGACCAGGATGTAGTACATACTACAAAAGATAGAATATTTTATGAAATTTCTGTAGAGTATGACACAACTGGAGAAAATGCTGACGCAGGCATATATAAGGACGGTACTATTGTTCTTGCTAAGGATGAATATATTACAAAATATGAAATACATATGAGTAATTTACCTGGAGATGTGGATTATGCAGCTGAACTGGAAGAATATAGTAAAGCTAATAAGTTATTAGATTCATATAACCATGGTACTTTAGATATTAGAGATATATATGTTGGAGGTGAGATATATCGAGTTACTGAAGATAATATTAAGACTTCAGGAACTGAGAATGACTGGAATACAATAACAGCAGCGTCTTATACACAACATTCAAAAGACTCATACTTTACAAGAACAGATAATGCTCTTATTACATCATATAGAATTCCGTTCCAGGGTGGTTTTTCTGTTACAAGAGATACAAGTAGTAACATTATTTATGATTATATGTCTGATAATCTTACGCCTACAACAGCAAAATTTAATGTCAGAATCTGGAATAAACAGGATGAAAATAAGGAGGATAAACGTTCTGCGGAAATTAGTACCGCAACAGCTACGAATACTATGGATGCGGATTATAGATTAAAACATATATATATTCCGACAGAGTTCATAAAAGGTAACTGGTTTAAAGTACAATATATTAAAATTGGCAATAATCAGATTAATTTATCAGACTTAATGAGTAGTCCATATTTTAAAGAAGATGGAACAAGCTATGTTTTTGACGTTAATGCATATATAAAAGATGGAATAGAAAAGAATGCGTCATCTTATAGTACCTTTAAACCGAATAACACTAAAAAGAATTCTTCTACATATTACAAAGAATATATTTCATCATTTGTAATAAAATTCTCAAGTGTAGGTAATGCAGGGGAAAACGCATTAAAAGGTGGAGAGTTCCTAAATGATAAAAAGGGTGCAGAAAGCCTTAGCAGCGGAACTACAAGAGCTAATGCAACACCAACATATTCATATGATGGTGTATATGTTGACAGAAACATAGAGGATATTAAGAAAAATGCGTGGACATATGATTCGACGCCGACAATTATTAATAATCCAAATGAATATACAAAAAGAGATGCATATGATAACAATTATAATTATTTGAGTATTAAATTTACGACATATGAACGTGATTATACATGGGGATATGGTCAAATAAATAATAATTCTCTATCAGATAGTCCAAATAGTCACGATTCAGGCACAGAAACATATGATTATTATCATGTATATAATCGTGTGGCTACAGCACTTGTAAATATGGAGCGAACAACAGATATTTCAACTGAAAATGCGACATCTGTTAGTACATATGCATATGACAAAGATGGAGATAATAATGTAGCTGTAGACAAAACGCATGTATTACCTGATGATTATATTGAATATCAGATAACAGTAAAGGCAGATGACAATAGCTTATTACCACTGTATCACCCTGATGTGCGATTTGTGGCACCAAAGGGACAACGCATAGTAGGATGGTATATATTAGAAAATTCTAATACTTCTTCAATACCAAATGAAGATATTACAGCAAATGCAACAGATAGCAACAAAAATGTAAAAATAAGTAAAAATAGTATTTACTGTAAAGATAGTAATGGAGATGTTACAAACTATAAACAGTTAGATATTTCATGCGGTGATTTAAGCAAGGCTTATGCAGATTCAAAAGAAATTACAAAGTATGATAAATATAATCAGCTTTTAAAGGGTGAGCAAATAAAATTAGTTGTTATAACGCAGATGACTACAGAAATTTCAACTTTTGAAGGCAAAATTGTGAATGAAGATGAAAAGGCCAGAATATATATAACAGCTCATCCAAAACATACTTTTTCACAATATAAAATGAAAAATGTATATGGTGGAAATAGTAATACCGGTAATTCAGAAAATTCATGGTATTGGACGGATTCAAGTGAAAATGCGAAATATTACAGGGATTATGGTACTGGTTTCTATGGAGGCACCTATAATAATGAAAAAACATATTATACAAATATAAGAAGTACAGTACCTTTCTTTAATAGTACATTAGATTTAACACTTAAATATGTAGATGGATATACGGGAGCAGACAAAACATCAGACACAAATCCTCATATAGATGAACGACCAATGATTTTGGAGGTAAGAGGTGCAGGTAAAACTGATGTAACCAATAATACATTACATGAATTAAGCAGTGCTACATTTACTGTTTCATTTATTTCTGAAAATAATAATTACGACAGATTGTTTAAAGGCTTTGACTTGTTAGAAAAACCGACATTTATGTATCCTTCTAATATGGATATAACAGGAAAGAAACAGGCAAAAGTATGGTATTGTTTCTATAAGGACAAAACTTCAGGAGAGATTATACACACCTCAACTAATTCCTACAATGCTGTAACAGGCGGCTATGATGAAGTAACAGGAATGTATGATAAAGGAAAATTTGAGGAAGTATGGATAGAAGAAGATAAAGTTATAGAAAATGACAGCCTTTCTGAAAAACAAAAATCAGAAGGATATCAATTAGTAAAAGATGCTGTCAAGATAAAATGGACTTATGAAAATATTCCAAAATATGATGGAAGTGAAACAAATCCTATTGTATTTGCAACAACAAGTGAACCTTTTGAATTCCATGGCATTGGAAGATATCGTGATATCAGAAAAGATAGTGTTAAAAACATAGATGCAGTGGATGATAATTTTGAAATAGGTGTATCAGCTGTAGCAGAATATGCACATTCTCATAATGAGAATATAGAAAATACTGATGAGAATGGTACAGTAACAAATACTACATATGAGGAAGAATTTACAGTTCATGAATATGGCAGTACAACAAAGAATATTATCAGGGAAAGACCAATAGTTACGGTTCATACTCAGACCTTTGAAAAGGAAGAAGATGCAAGTAGCGCATATAGTGCTGATGCTACACAGATTAAAGGGTATCGACCAAATGATGTTGTATGGTATAAAGATACGGTTATCAATAACAAATATGGACAAGAACATGCACAGGGTGCATTATTAAATCCTGTTATCTTTGATAAAATTCCAGAATATATTACAGCATCAGGTTTTGACAGTAATAATATTAAGATTAAATGGTATGATAAAGATAACAAACTAAAAGAAAATATTCCAAGTTACACAATAACTTGTACACCGTTTGAAGATGTTGCAGATTATGGTGGAGATTTTGTGACGACGAAGGAAAACAATGATGGTGTTTCTCTTGAACGTGGACATGCATATGAGGATTTAAAATTTGGAAAGGGTGGAAATAGCGAGTCTACACCAATAGACTATAATGTATATGCAATTCAGTTCGAAGATGGCTCAAGATTAGAAATTGGGGAACGCATTGAAATATATTATGAAGTGACTATCAGAAATGAGAATCTTCCACTTTCATATACAAAGCGTAAAACCACAGATACAAGTACAAAAACTTTCGTTGATTATTATCCGAAAATGGGAGAATATTATCAATGGAAATGGGGATGGGTTGACAACTATTCTCACTATGACTGGAATAGTTACTCTTATCCGTATGTAAATACAATTGAACAGCCAAATTATGAGACACAGTTTAAAAACCAGAATGACATGATGGATATGAATTATCTTATCCATGATGTGGGCGTAAGCGGACAAAGAAATAAAAACATCGATAGATATGAATATCTGAAGGATTCTATGGTTTATATGCCGGGAAGCGGACGAGATGACAATAATGAGAACAGAACAGATATTTATGGCTCTAATAATTATTTGAAAGATGAAGATGTGCGTACAGCCAATAATCAACAGAAAACTTTTTATGTTCCTGTAAGAAAAACTAATGAGAATATAAATGGTGAACTGCCTGGCAGTGAGACATATAGAAGCGGCTCTATAAACGGTAAGGCAAGAGATTGGTACAATTTATTGATGAAATATCGTGTACGAAGCACGAACTGGCAATCATATAAAGATGGCAAGTCTACTCATGTTGATGCAGTTATATGGGCTGAATCAAGACTTCATTTACAGACAGGATGGATAGCAGCAGGTTCAGAGATGATAGGAGATAAGACATCTACACATAGTGATGATGCGGCAAGCCCTTATTTGAAGTCTCATGAATATCTTTATACTAATTATATAGGTAATGACACGACAATTTTTGACAATCATTATGATTCAGTTCTATGGGATAAGCATGATACATGTCATAATAATGTTAATGAATATACCAAAGAATTAAATGATGACGTAATTGAAACATTAGAATATGATCAGTATTTTACATCAAGGATTAGTGCATACAACTATGGTGATTGGGATATAACATCAGGAGTAGAATTTACTTATATTATGCCACAGGGTATAGAACCAAAACTTGACAAAGATGGAAATCCGGATTTTTCAAGCTTAAAGTCATATATATTGTCATCAGGAACATCAAAGGCATCAAAATATACAGAAATAGATAGCGATGATATGGTAATTGAGGTGTTACAAAAACCAGGAGATGAAAATCCTGAATATAAAACACCGAATATTATGCGTGATCCGGTATTAAGTACTAAAGTTATGAATAAAACAGGTGATAGTTATGAGAATGAGTCTGCATATTACGATACAGATGAACAAACCTCCTGGGTACTTAAAATAACAGTTAAAAAAGCACTTTGTAAGTGGTTTAATAGAGGAACTAATAGTGGATATATAATGTATGTTGATATTCCATCTCATGTGTATGCCACACCGGAAGATGAATATTGGTATGATGAAGTTATGGTAAAACCTGTAGATACCAAGGACCAGGATAGCCTGTATTATCAGGTATATGATACAACTTCATTATGGGGCAATACAGATGTATTAAACAGAAACATGAAAATAAGCTCTCAAAGAGGTGGAATGGATTATCTAAGGTCACCACAGTACTGCCATTGGCATGTTGATAGTAGTTATTGGGACGTAAATGGACATGTAGATACCAATATATTATTCTTTAACGGTTCGCCGAATACTGCATATATTAATGGAATGAATATTTCTAATAATGAAGTATCAGCGCAGGGAAAAATATCTGACAGTACATCTGGTGACAGAAGTGAGTTTTCCACAGGCATAAGAAATACATATGCAAGTACCGGAACAAGAGCCCATATGAGAAAACCATTAATAAGAACATGGACAACTGTGGGAGAAAATAATATTGGTGGTAGCAAGACAGAGGATTATTACGTTAATCCACAGGGCGAAAATGGCACATTAAACATACATGTAGAAAACAAATATTGGCTTCAGACCCTGGCTCCAAATTATCTGGGGTATTATTGGCAGTCCTGTCATAGCACATATGAAGAATATGAAACTTATAAAGTAAGACATACATATTCTACAGATGGTGGTAATATGGGTACTCTTTATCATCCTGTAGTAACACAAATACTTCCGGCAGGAATTGTACCAAAAGATACAGACGGAAAGTTGTTTACTAAGGATAATGATGCTAATGCCAAAAAGACTTTGGACTGGACATTACGTGGAGCAAATTATAGCAGCGATGGAAATAAATTAGGTGGTTTCAAGGTAGAAGAGGATGAAAAAGAATTATATCAGGCAGTAGTTGAGTATATTGAGTTAGAAGGAGAAAATGGAAAGACTGAAGGACGATATAAGATAACATTTAAGCAGAAAGAAGAAGCCGATATAAGAAATGAAAAAAAGGCAAAGATTAATTCGGAATCTGCAAAAGTATTTTCGTTTAAGTTCTTTACAGTAGATGATCCTGATGTATCAACAAAGAATAATATAACTGATGACAGATTAGCTGACCAGTATCAGTCTACATATACTTTTGTATCAAGTGAGGTGGAAAATTATAAATTTATCCTTGATTCAGAAGTGGACAAAGCAACAGATGAAAATCCTTACTGGGTGGGAAGTCGTGTGGTTGATTCATACATTAAGACATATAGTCCACATGATCAATATCACTGGGAAGGAACACTTACTGATACAAGACGTGATAAGGCAGTAGAAAGAAAAGAAACTGACAATAAATATCCACTGGTAAAAGACTGGATGTACATAAAACAATCAGGTATTTTGCCTGATGTTAATACAGCTAATAATCTGGGAACAAATTCTGCAATCAATGCAACAGATGTGTTAGGCAATAAGAGATATTATGAAAAGAATGGACAGATACAGGTAAATGGAAAACAGCTTGAGATGGAAGACTATACATCCATTAGAGAGTCATTGCATATAAGCAGTGAAGATGCAAATATGGATAATGGACATGATACATCTAACTCAGGCGCATTTACATCGGCAAGAATAAGATTGAAGTATCCTGTTATAGAAAACAAGACATTTGTATCTGACAGTATGGCACAAACTATTGACAAACTTGGTGCACGTTCACCACAATGGCAGAATGGCAAATATCAATATTATCCGTCAGCAGATAAACCTGTAGAATATATGGATGAACTTTATTACAATGTAAAGATTGTAAATGGAGCTGATAAGGTTAAGAGTGATGAATATTGGTATCATGGTGATATATCACATGGTAAGCTAAAAGTAACGGTAGTATTACCGTCTATTGTAAGAAGTGTTCCGTTAGATGGGGAAAATCTTATAAGTGATAGAATATATCTGATTTATAAAAAAGCAGATGGTACATGCGTTAATATGAATATTGACCAGGCAAAATCATTAGGTTGGCAGATTGAAGTAATACAAAACTATGTTAATGATGAAAAACAACAGGTTGTAGTATTAGAAATTTGTACATCAGGTGATTATTGCGATGATGTAACACTTCCAACATATCAGGATTATGTGGATGGAAAACATCTGCCGGGATATTTTGGATATAAAGATACTATTGTAGTGGGTATAAAAACAAAAGTAAGAAATAATGTCAAAGAAAATACAACAATTGATTACGAGGATGCTAAATGGGGGGCTAATTCGGTATGGGATGAAAACTTCAAGGCAGACGGATATGTAACGATTGATGATGTTAGTGGATTTTATCTTAAAGATAAGAATCCAGATGGTAATTTTGACTTACTTACAGAGCTGGATGATATTGGAATCCAATACGAGAGAATGGTTGTGGATAATGAAGAAAAGGGTATTGACTATGACATGGATGAAGATTATGAAGACAGATATGCTAAAGATGTGTCGGCAATAGTTACTCTTTTGAAACCACATTCTACAGTCAGACTTGATACATCAGTTCAAAGAGCAGAAATACAAAATCCGGACTTAGGAGAAGGCGGACAAAATGTTGTAGATGACCCTACTGTTAAGAGTGCTGTAAAGATGTCTATATATATGGATCAGGCTGTTAACGAGGGCAGTGCTGTTCGAGAATTTATAGTAGATTGGAGAATTCCGTTCAAATCAACATTAAACAGAACAGATGAGGAAGCTCCGGTAACAGAAGATGGCATTACAAAACGAATTTATGCAATTGGAACCGGTGTATGGGAAATTCCTGAATCTGCGGGAGATGAGAATTACAGAAATAAACTTAAAGAAAAACTAAAAGTTAAGATATATGCACAATTGAGCGATGATACAGAAGATCAAACAATAGGTGCAGCATATGAAAATCTTGACAATGTATGGGAAAATGACTGGATTAACCTGACTGAACTGTATAATAAAAATATTGCTGGAACAAATGATGATGGTGTTTCAATCGATAGCAATACAATAATTGATATAGAGGAGCTAGGTACAAAGGTATACAATGATAAATATGCTTTGTCTAGTACAATTTATCAGTTAAGATACGTTATCTCTGCTGACGAAGAGGAATACGTAGTACCTAGAGGCTTCAGATTGGATATTGATGCTGTGAAAGATGATCCTGATGATGCGACTACGCTTGGAAAACAGGAAATGAATGATATTGATCCGGATCATTATAATATGAATCCTTTACCTGAAAGTGTAACATCAGAACATGATGAAAATGGAAAGTATACAAAGGATTCTAGAATTGGAAATGCAGCATTTGTTATGATGACAGCCAGTCATCTTAGCCCTACAAGACGACATATCAATGATTTTGCGACAGGATGGGCAAAATATGATGATACACAATATAGTGTGGATTCGGAACGCTCAAGAGCAGGATATTATATATCAAGAGAATTGCCTGTATTAGAGATAGATATGAAAAATTACTATTATAAGATAGGCAGATATAATGGTGAGGTGTTGTATAAATGGGAAGATAATATTGTAATAAACAGTGCTTCTCACATGCTTAAATATAGCATTTCACTAAAGGATTTGAAGAATGATGAAATTGTTGAAACTAATGTAGGTGATGTGGAAGAAGACACTGCGTCAAATCCGGAAATTGTAGCAGTATTGCCAATTATTCAAAATATTGATAAATCAATTGAGAACGAAGATCCGCTTATTTATAAATCATATAAAGAAGTTGAATATGGTGAGCCGGAATGGGAGGAAACGTTATCACCAGACCATACGGGAACTTTAGAATTTAGTGATAATGAGGCAGTATGGTCATGGCATGTTGAAGACAGCGAGGGAAATGTTATCTCGAAAGATGAACACGAAATAAGAAGTGTTACATTAACAATGTATGACAAGATAGCAGGTATTCAATATTTGAAGAACAGACGTATTATGAGATGGACGTCAAAAGGAAAACTTGAACCGGGTCAAAAGATTGTTATTGATTATATGCTTCCTATTTCAACTGAGGATACAAGTATAGCATCTGTTGAACTTCTTTCATGTAAGGCATATGGATTTAAGCCTGGTGCATTCGTACCTAATATTACAGAATCACAGGATAATGTTAATTATGCTTACGAAATTGATACACGAGATGTAAATGATAATGGAAAGAGTAATACAGAAAATACAATTACGGTTTCACTAAGTAATATTGGATTCAGTGGAACTACAGCATACAACCGTATAAAGAGATCATTTTCTGAATACGGAACAGGTGAAAGTGCTTTAGGTAATGGCAGAGAAAGACCATCGCTTGTGCCGGAAGGTACACATTATAGTTTTACATCTTCAATCATCAATCCGGATACAATGGACTTGGGCGGAAATAAGTCATTTGTACAGCCTATAATATATGATGTGTTGCCTTATGTTGGAGATACGCAATTAGTTCCATCAGTAGGTGATCAGGTTTCCAGCAGGGGAACTGATTGGAGAGGATGGCTTAATTTAGATACTATTCAGGTTGTTTCAACATCTCAGGGTGATGAAAAAATAATGACAGACGGAAAAGATGTAAACATTTGGATTGGACCATTTAATTATGAAAACATTAATGATGAAAATTCAAAGATTGTAAAAATTCCGGTTGAGAATCTTCCTGATACAACTAAAACAGGTGATGCATCTTTCTATGACACATTAAGAGGTGAGGGAAGTACAGAATTAAAGAATAAAAAGCAATATTTTGTAAGATTAAAATCTCTCCTTAAATTAAAAGAAACAAACAAGGAATATTATGAAGAATTAGAGAAACATGCTCAGGCATTTTATGTTGAAACAAAAGCAGATTATATTTTAGGAGCCAGCACAAAGTTAGCTGTTACATATACTTTAAAAGCTCCTCTTAATTTGCCGCTTAGCAAAAAATATATACCTGAGGATTCTGAAAATATTCTTAGTCAGGCAGCAGATTCTGACGGTTGGAACAGTTTTGCAACTTCTGCAGGAACAGAAAAAGCTAAAGAATCACCATATGCCGGTGTATATTTGGCAGCTCCATATGACAGAGGTTATATAGGGCATTATGTATGGCTTGACGAAAGTTACAATGCAGAATTTACTGATGAGGCAGAGTATTACCAAAGAGATGGCAGATGGATACTTAAACAGGCTACAAAAGATTTAGATTACGATGGAAATGTAGATGATCCGGGTATTAATGGAGTTAAGGTTGAACTTCTTACAGAAAAGGGATATACATCTAACCGCAATGGTGAGGCAGTAATCGAAAAAGATGGAAGATATATTCTTATAGATGAGGGAACAGGAAAGATAAAAACGGATTCCTTTGGAAAACCGATGTATACAGAATATGGTCCATTATCATATACTACTGAAAAAGATGTATACGGAAATGATGGATATTTCATAATTTCAAACGTTAAGCCTGGCAAATATAACCTGCGTTATACATTCCCAGAGGATAGTAAATACAATAAATATGCCGTAACAACAAGAAAAATCGGTATTACGGGAACTAAAGTTAATGTATACAGACCTAATGCAGACAATGATACTCTTCCTGATTTAGGAAACAAAGGTGTGGGAGACGAACCAAATGATGGTGCAAAAGTTAAGTCATTAACGGTTCAGACAGCACAGCCAATTCAAATTGATGCAATAGGAAAAGATGAAGCAACATATGCAGCATATGATGAAAAGATGACATCTTATGATTTAGGCGTAGGACCATCATACGCATTTGGAGGTTATGCATGGAAGGATATTCAGACTGATACTAATGGAGAAATCATTACGAGTAGCATTAATGGAAAGATGGAAGCTTCAGAAGAAAAGCTTAAAAATGTTGGAGTAAATATTTATGAAGTGAAATCAGATGGTTCATATGTACCAACTTATGACATGGATGGTAATGAAATAAAGACTGTTTATACAGATGAAAAAGGCTACTTTAATACAACACTTTATCCGCATAGAAGTTATATTATAATAGCTGATACGACAAAAGTTAATGATATTCTCAAGCCGACACCTGTAACAATTAGTACCAGACCATTGCAGTACGAACCAAAAGATGATAACGATTTGATTTATAATGCTACGCTTAACAAAAATTCTACCCATGTATTTGCAGTAAATCCAAATCCAACAGACTATCAGGCAGGAAAGTGCGTACAAGGTCAGTATGGAACTTATGACAGATTAGGATTAGGTTTTGTACCGGCAGGAGTAGGTTCAATCGGAAAATATGTATTTGATGATGAGAATTACGATGGAATAAGAAATGAATACATAGATTCAGATGGATATATAGTATCAGAACCTGGAGTAGATAATGTTAAGTTAATACTTGAAAAATATGGTTATAAGGATGGAGAATGGAAGCTTTTAGATGGCAATTATGCCACAACAACAAGTAAAGGTTCTTCATATACATTTATTGTTGATACAGCAGAAACAGATATAACAGCAGGTGAGGATGGAGAAAGATATTTACTTGGATACAAGGTTAAAGTTGATATGGATACTGTACCAGAAGGATATGCACCGACTAAGTATGGTGTAAACAACGGTATATCAGACAGCGATTTGCCACTTAGCAGTGGAAAATACAGGTATCTGACTAATGATATTGTTATTGTTTCAGAAGAAGCAACAGCAACCACATTAGGTGAGCATATTATAACTGTAGGAGACAAATCCTACGACATTTCAAATGCAAAAATTATAACCGAATACGATGCAGGTCTTACAAAATTCAAAAATAATTCCATTTCAGGTAAGGTTTGGTTAGATGATAATTATAACGGAATACTTGAAAATGATGAAAATGGAATGAAAGACCAAAAAGTTACAGTAAAACGTTATTACCTTGATAGTGTTACAGACGGAAAGTATAACTGGATAGAAGATACAGATTACGTAAGTCCTGTTGAAATTACAGACGCAAATGGAGATTATAGCTTTGAAAATCTTGTTTCTTATGTGAAGAAAGATAATAAATATTATCTTGCGGCATATAAAGTGTTTATGGCACAAAAACCTGATGTTTCGAAATATGGTGTGACATTGTATGGCCAATATATTCAGGGAGTTAATCGTGGAAGTGACTTAAAAGAAACGGAACTTACAAAGAGTGATGACTATATTATTTTAGCTTCAAGCTGTGGAAATGTAACAGGAGCAGGAATTACTAATGGAAGTCTAGAGGCATCATATAGAAATGAACTCGCATATGTTACAGAGTATAAGGGCAAATATTATGACATAGTAACAGCTGATTCTTATGAACAGCTTGATGCAGGATATGTTGAGTATCCTATGGCATATATTGAAGGAAATGTTTTTGAGGATTATAACTTTGATGGAATAATAAATGGAAGTGATGATGGAAAGACAGAATCCTTTACAGCTGCTTTGAAAAATGCATTAAATGGTAAAAAAATTACAGTAACAGCTTATGCTTACTACTATGATAATGGTCAGTGGCACAAATATGTGGACAATAATGGTACACAAATAAGCTACACAGACAGTATTGATGCATTAAATACAGATGGTTCATACCAGATTGAAGTTTCGACAAAGGCTACTGTAAATGGCAAGAATTATCTTGCAGGTTACAAGGTTTATCTTGATATGGTTCCTGACGGATATCATATTACAAGACACAAAGCTGATGGTGTTGTTACAGATAGCAATACATTAATCAGAACGGGAGAAGGAGAATATTCCGTAACTAAGGAACTTGCAAGCAGACCATATGCAGGAACAGATATGGAAGTGTTAAATGGTTATGTTATAACAGCAAGACCTTCAACAGATACTTCAAGTTCTAACATTATCTTAGATTATGATATAGCTGATGGAAGAGATGCATTAGGATATAACATTGGATTTGTAGCTCATGAATCCGGTCTGATAGATGGTATTGCCTTCGAGGATAAGAATAACAATGGAAAATATGATGAACCGGTAAATAATGGCAGTGAAGAATCAGAAAATGACAAAACATTAAATGATGAAAGTGAAAATGTTAGGGAGAATGAATCAGAAAATGATAATGTATCAGATTCTGAGAGTACAGAAAACATTGAAGACACTGTTAAGAATGACAAGCTCTTAAGTGGAGTAAAAATCGGTATAAAACGTTATTCCTACGACGATATAAATGACAAATGGGTGCTTGCACCTGATGATAGTGCACCGGGGACAGACTTCTATGCAACTACAATAACAGATGAAAATGGATATTATTCATTTGAAAATCTACCAACTCATAAGGATACGGCGAAAGGACCTGTTCTTTATGGTTATACGGTATGGCTGCTAGAAATGCCTACTAATGCATATGGAGAAAAGATGGCGGCAACATATTACCAGATAAATGGTGATAAAGCTGACAGTGCGTTGGTAGCAGGAAATATGCAAGTTATTAAGAGTTCAAATAGTCCAAAATTAGATGCAGATGAATTGTTTGATGGCAATACAATGCTAATCAACAAAACTGATGCAGATAATGAGCGTTCAGACATTGCAGTAGGATATGACTGCACAGAAGGAAAGAATAGAGAATCATATAATCTTGGATTTGTTGATTACTCAAAGGGCAGCATTGAAGGATGCGTATTTGATGACAAGAACATTGACGGTATAATAGATGATGCTGATGAAATGTTTGAAAATGTGGAAGTAGGATTAAAAAGATATATTTATGAAGACGGTAAGTGGATGCTAGAACAGAATAATGCTGATTACATAGCAACGACTACTACAGATGCCGATGGAAATTATATATTTGATAATCTTGAATCCTATGTAATAAAAGATACTAAGAGTTATTTGTATGGTTATGAGGTTTGGGTAATTAATACACCAAATGACCATGTTATAACCAGATATCAGAGTAATAACGGTACAAACGACAGTGCAGTATTGCTAAATAACAACATTACAAAGAATGATTCCACATTAAACGAAAACTTTAATGGAAAACTTGTGGTAGCAAGAAAAGTAACAGATGAATATAAAGACAGTGTGGATGGAGTTTATGTAATAAACGGATATGACATTGTACATGAAGTTCATCTTAAAGATTACAATGCAGGATACACTATATTGCGAAAAGGTGAAATAAGTGGTATAGCCTTTAATGATGCAAATTATAATGGTAAGATAGATGATGATGAAAAGAGATTAGTGGGAGTAAAAGTTGGTCTGAAGAGATTTGTTTATGTAGAAGGCGAATGGATTCTTGATGAGGAAATAGGTTCGGATGAAAATCTAAACAATAACTTAACAGATGGAAATAATGATGCTCTACCTGATACTGAAAGCAAAAATAACGAATTATCAGAACGAAACACAGGTTTTATAGAAACTACAATTACTGATGAAAATGGCCATTACGAATTTGCAAATCTTGATACACATATTTGCGAAGATGGAGTTAACAAGTTATACGGATATGAGGTATGGATAATAGAAAATCCTGAAGGATATTCAGTAACAAGATATGGCAGTGACAGTTATGTAAGAACTAACGGACAAATCATAAAGCTTGATACATCATTGGCTGAAATGTTTGATGGAAAAACAGTTGTAGCCCACAAAATTACAGAAAATGACAATCAGGATGGAATCGATGAAACATATGAAGTTTTAGGATACAATGTTATTTTGGCAGAAATTCTAGACGATTATAATGCAGGTTATACTAAGAAGGAAAATAAATCAATCTCAGGTTTAGTTTGGATTGATGAAGACAACAATGGAATTTGCGATATAAATGAAAAATTTGCAAAGGATATTGAGGTTGTTCTTGAAAGATTATATCTTGTAAATGGACAGTGGAATGTAATGGACAGTGAGGAATTTATTGCTGTAAAAACTGCAGAAGATGGAACATACAGATTTGATGATCTTATGATGTATGGTGAAATAGACGGTAAGAAGGTTATCTATGGATATAAGGTTAAAATACCTACACTTCCAAAACAGTATAGCGTATCTTTGTTCCATGCAGCAGCAGAAGGCAATAAAAACGACCTGAATGAAAAAACAGGATATTTAGAACTGGAAGAGTCATTGATTGTTTTGGCAGATAAAGCTGATAAAAATACACCTGTTGACTATGTTGTTGAAGGATATAATATTTCACATGGCATGTCAGTTGAATCTTTAGATGCAGGCATTACCCCATATGGAGTGGGAAGTATTGCAGGATATGTATTTGAAGATACTAATGGCAATGGTAAGTTAAATGATGAAGAAGAAGTATTTGAAGGAAAGAAGCTTATCTTAGAATACAGAGACAGCAGTGAAGGTGCAGAATTTGAAAAATATCCTAAAGGTCAGACAAAAACAGACAAGAACGGATACTTTAAGTTCGAAAATCTTCCGGTATTAGACCAAAATAACAAGCCATATGAATACCGAATAACCATGAGTAAACCTGATGGATACACCTTTACAAAGGTATATTCATTTAAAAACCTTGGAAAAGAAAAAGCTAATATTCTTTATTCAGATGTGGATGATAAACAGGAGAAATCCGGTATTACACATACGATAAAGTTAGCAGTTTCAAGAAAAGACAAGGATAATGTTTATGGATTGGAATATGAGATGACAGGTTATGAACACATAAATGCATATATTGGATTCAAGCCAATGGCATCAGACAGTGTCCAAACAGGTTATATAAGAAAGTACTTACTTGCATTTATTCCGGCTATATTAGCATTGATGGCAATAGCCACAGTTTTGGTTTTCGGAAGAAGAAAAAAAGAAGATGATGAATAGTATTCTTGAATGAAATATCTATTCTAAATGGTATTAAAGAAAGCTATGGTCTGTATAAAAAAAGGCTGTAGCTTCTTTTTTTGGCATAGTTATTCGAATAAATAAAGGCAATATTTTTTCGAATAAATAAGGCATAAATAATGGCAAAAGTAAGTTTACGTGCATTGTGTTTTTTGATATAATTTACTCAAATGTTTTATACAGGATAATATATAGTGTACGAAGGAGAAAAATGTAAATGAAAACATTAGGAGTGATGCTTGACTGCTCTAGAAATGCAGTAATGAAACCGGAAAAAGTAAAGGAGTTCGCAAAAACGATAGCTGATATGGGTTATAATATGTTGCAGCTTTATACAGAAGATACTTATGAGATTAAAAGTGAGCCTTTTTTTGGGTATATGCGTGGAAGATATACACAGGAGGAATTAAGAGACATTGATGCTTACTGTAATAGTATTGGAGTAGAATTAGTTCCATGCATTCAGGTGTTAGCACATCTAGAAAGATTGTGCCAGTGGGAACCATACGGAGATTTGTATGATTGCAATGATATTCTTATGGTAGGCGATGAGAGAGTATATGAGTTGATTGATAAAATGTTTACTGCACTTGAAAAGTCATTTAAATCAAGACGAGTTAACGTTGGAATGGATGAGGCTCATATGATTGGTCGTGGCAAATATCATGACAAGAATGGATGTAGAAACAGAGTTGATATTTTAATGGAACATTTGAGCAGAGTAAAAGAAATAGCCGATAGACATGGATTTACTATGATGATGTGGAGTGATATGTTTGTAAGATTGCATAATAATGGAGAATATTATGGAGAAAACATTGTTATTCCACAGGAGACAATTGATAAGGTTCCGGAAGGTATAGAACTGGTTTATTGGGATTATTACAGTAAAGATAAAAAACATTATGATAATATGTTAGAAACACATTTAGCATTTAATAATCCTGTTGCTTTTGCTGGTGGATTCTGGACATGGACAGGTTATGCACCTAATATTAGATATTCATGGGATTCAACTAAAGTTGCAATGGAGAGTTTAAATGAGCACAATTTAGATACTGTATTTTTTACAATGTGGGGTGACAATGGCAAAGACTGCTCATATTTTTCGATGTTACCACTTTTATTTGGCACAGCAAAAATGGCTCAGGGCGAATTTGATAAGGATGTAATAAGCGAACAATTCAAAGAAAAATATGGATATACAATGGAAGAATTTTTTGATTTAGAGCTTCCTAATATTACTGAAGAAGAAGAAAGCCATTATCATGATCCGGGCAAGTATTTGTTATATAATGACCCATTTATAGGAATATTTGATTTTACAGTCAACGAAGGACTACAAGACAGATATGCTCAAGCATCAAAGATATTAGCTGCAAGCATCAATGGTAGAAAATACGATTACCTTTTTGATCTTGAAAAAAAACTGGTTGATGTATTGGTATATAAATGCGATTTGGCAGTTAATTTAAGACGAGCATATCAGAATGGTGCTAGAGAATATCTTAAAAAGGCAGTAGAAGAAGTATTTCCTGTGTTAGAGGATACAATGCAGAAGTTTTTTGACGCTTTTACATATATGTGGCTTTTGGAAAATAAAGGATTTGGTATAGAGGTTCAGGAACAGAGATTTGGTGGAGCCTTGTATCGTATAAAGAGCTGTAAGGAACGTCTCAATAATTATCTTGATGGAAATATAGATAGGATTGATGAATTAGAGGCAGAACATCTTGTAAGATGGGAAGGTTTTGAAGGTAAGGGTGTAGTATGGAATTCATGGGGAGGAAATGTAACTACGTGCGTCATAAATTAAAACTGATAATTTGATTTAGTAAAAAAAGTAATCTTATGGAATACAATAAATGAGTATATAATAGGAGAGCCCATGGGCTTTCCTATTATATGTAAAAAGTGTTATTTAGGAGGAATAAATTATGAAAATTAATTTTTTGGGTGATAGCATAACTGCCGGAGCGGGAGCAGAAATACCTGAAAATATGTATACTACAATTCTTTGTAAAATGCTTAAAGCAGAAGAAAAGAATTATGGAATATGTGGAACAAGAATTGCAAAACAGACTATTCCGTCTGATGAACTAGAATTTGACGAAACATTCTTAGAGAGAGCTAAAAAAATGGACAAGGATGCTGATTTGGTTATAGTTTTTGGAGGGACCAATGATTATGGTCATGGGGATGCCATGATGGGGAATATAAATTCAGATGATGAATATACATTCTATGGCAGTTTTAAAAGGTTAGTAAATTATCTAATTGATACATATGGCAAAGAAAAATTAGTATTTATTTTGCCACTTCCACGATTTAATCAGGATTCAGTGTACGGAGAAAATGAAATAAAGAAGGAAGCATTTTCTCCTATGAGTGGACATAAGGGAGACGATTCTTATACAAGTCTGTATCCACTTTCAGATTATATTGAGGCAGAAAAGAATGTTCTTAGTAAGTCAGGCATCAGATATTTAGATTTTTCTGATAAGTTTCCATTACCTGAGGTTAATACAGGTGACGAATTGACAATGGATGGACTTCATCCGAATCCAAAAGGACATAAATTTTTGGCAAATCTTATTGCAGAAGAATTATAGTATAAACATTTTTATATCGTTTGGTAAAATAATTTATGAAAGTGGAAAAGTTTAAAATAGAAAAGAGGAAACAGATGCTTGAAAAAATAAAAAATAAGCCTGTATTGTATGGGATTATTATAGCAGTTATATTATTTGTTGTTGTATTGTTGGGAACATTATTGTTTAATTCTTCAAACAATAGTGAACATGTTATATTTGAAGGAAAATCAAGAAAAATAAAACTTAAGGGAGAAAGAAAAGAAACATACTATGTTGGAACATCTACAACAATTGCAGATACACATCCATATTCTCATAATGATGAAGCTGGGCTTGTGATGATGAAATTGGTATATGAGCCATTAATAAATATAAATAATGACAGCAAGGTATCCTATTGTAATGCAAAAAGTATTGTATTAAAAAAAGAAGGAAGACAGGCTACAGTAAAAATAAATACAAAAAAGAAATTCAGCAATGGTACAAAACTTACTGCAGAATATGTTGCTAAGGCATACAAATGGCATATGTCTAATGAATCTTCATATTCTAAATATTTAGGAAATGTAACGGATGTAAGGGCAGTGGATGAAAATACACTGGTATTTACTTTTGGAAAATCAGATATATCAAATATAAAGGCTTTTAACATTCCGATTATGTTGTTTGATGAAGAAAATTCAGATTATTCTTATGGAACAGGAAAATATTGTACAAAAACAATTAACGCATATGACAAAATTGTGCTTGAAGAAAATCATAAATATAGTGGAGGTGTCAAATATGATAAAGTTGTTATAAAGGCAGTTGATTATAATAATCTAGAAAACATTCTTAAAAAAGGTGAATATGACATGTTTCTTATAAATAGGGAAGAACATGGTGATATGGTAAAGAAAAGCAAAGCCTATGATATATACCAGTTTGGAAAAGAGAGTGGCTGGTATCTAAAACTTACTCTTGACAGTTTAGAACAACGAAATGCATTGGCAAAAACAGTTAAAGACAGTGATGCTTTTGAAGAGACAATATCTGCGGGGGTTCTTTCAAGGGGGATAGTAAGTGCCTACATTAATAAAGGATATTTTTCTAAAATAGACAAAGGTGATTTTGGAAAGCTTACAGAAATTTCAGTTGCACATGATTATTCAGGAGAATCGGCAGGAGTATATAATGCCTTAAATACTGCATTAAAATCTAAAAAAATAGAATGTAAGGACAGCACAATGGATTTAGAAAGTGTTCCGGATGAAATAAGCGAGGATGTTCTTGTATTTTATGGAGATTATACACAAGTTATGAATAAAACTGACAACCAGAGAATTTTTAATGAAAAAGAAGAAATGGATGTTAAGGATTTTTATACTAATGTAGAAAAATATTTTGCAAAGGAAAATTATATTGTACCTGTATCTAAGGATACTGTGTGGGTAGCTTTTCTTGCAGGACGCAATAATTTAGGCTTGGCAGAATAATGCATTTATATATGAAAGTTGAAAGAATGGTGTGAAAAATAGATTTTTCATTACTATTTGTCTACTAGTTAAAGGTGGTGAAATGGCAGATTAGTGTGAAAAATAAATTTTTCATTACTATTTGTGCCGTCAGTTAAAAGGTGGTGGAATGGTAGATTAAAATGAAGAAAAAATCAAAAAAACTAAGGATTTTGGTATTGGTTTTATTGTTGATGATTGTGCTTATCTCTGGTTTTATTATAGGTAAGGAACTTTTGACACAAAAAAATGCTCAAAAAAGATTTAAGCAATTATCTGAGAGTGCATATGACGAAGCTACAGGACATAATCTTCAGGAATTGTTAAAAAAAAATAAAGATTGTATCGGTTGGGTTTCCATAAAGGGGACGGTTATTGATTATCCGGTAATGCACACTCCAAAGGACAATAAAAAATATTTATATAAGGATTTTGAACAAAATTACAGTAGTTCAGGAACGCCTTTTTTAGATGGAAGATGCACAATCAACAGTGATAATTGTATTATTTATGGACATAATATGCGTAATGGTTTGCTATTTGCATCTCTTCGAAAATATGTGGATTCATCATATTGTAAAAAGCATCCGGAAATTCTATTTGAAACAACAAATGGAAATAATAAATACAAGATATTTGCAGTTGTCAGAATCAAGGAAAATGATGAGTGGTATGATTTTGTGGATGCACCTAATGAAAATAAATTTAAGGAATATGTGGAAAAGCTAAAAGAAAAGGCTTTGTATTCCACAGAGGATGAAGTTGAATACGGCACACAGATTTTGACACTGTCAACCTGTTATGGACAGGATAAGGCAGACAGACTTATTGTAGTGGGAACAAAAATTAAAGAGAATGAATGATGAATTTTTAAATTATTGAAAAAATATCTTTATTTGATTTGTAAAAAAATACTGATTCTTTGATTTTATTTATACAATGCACAGGTTGTGTAAAAAAATAATGATACTTTCTTGCTAAAATAAATTATAACTGATACAATTATGTGGTAGAAAAATAGAAAATATTTCCTGATATGAAAAGGAGAAATATATGGTAGATTATGTTTTAAGTTGTAGTTCAACAGCAGATTTGACAAAAAAAAGAATGGAGGAACTTAACATAGAATATGTTCCGTTTCATTTTTATTTGGATGATACTGAATATGCAGATGATATGGGCGAAGCTATTATGCCGGAGGAATTATATGACAAGATGCTTGCAGGGGCAGTTACTAAGACTTCTCAGGTACCTCTTGAGGAATATATGAATTTTTTTGAAAAGTATTTAGAAGATGGAAAAGATATTTTACATATCGAGTTTTCTAGTGGATTGTCAGGCTCATGTAATTCAGCAAGACTTGCAGCAGAAGAATTATCAGAAAAATATCCTGATAGAAAAATATATGTAGTTGATTCGTTAGCAGCTTCAAGTGGGTATGGTCTGATAATGGATACTCTTGCAGCTATGCGTGATGCGGGAAAGACTATGGATGAAATATATCAGTGGATAGAAGATAATAAACTTCGTATGCATCATTGGTTCTTCTCGACAGATTTGACATTTTATATAAGAGGCGGACGTGTTTCAAAAACTGCAGGAATGATTGGAACAATTTTAAATATCTGCCCATTTTTAAATGTTGATAATGCAGGAAAATTAATACAAAGAGAAAAGATTCGTGGAAAGAAAAAAGTAATTCATCGAATTGTTGAAATGATGGAGCAACATGCAGAAAACGGACTTGAGTATAACGGAAAATGTTATATGTGTCATTCAATATGCGAAGATGATGCAAAGGCTGTTGCAAGTTTGGTTGAAGAAAAATTTCCACAGCTTAATGGGAAGGTTGAAATATATCCTATAGGCGCAACAATAGGAAGTCATACAGGACCTGGAACAGTTGCATTGTTCTTCTGGGGTGATGAGAGAACAGAATAAAATATAAGGAATTTAGAGGCTGTTTGACAATATGATGCATTACATATTGAGCAGCCTTTTAGTTTGTAAAAAGAATGAGATAATATGATTACATAAGGATTTTGTCGGAATTTAGATAAACTAAGAAGTGATGAGATTCTTGTCTTTTGTAAAGATTCCTTGTTATAGATTTGAGAAAGGATGGCGTGAAATATAAAGCACAGGCTTTATTAGATTACGCAAATAAACAAAATGCTATATATAATGAGACATGGTAAAACTGATTGGAATGAGGTACACAAAATGCAGGGAAGTACTGACATACCATTAAATGATGAGGGAAGAAGTATGGCAAAGAAAGCTTGCAAAGAATGTGGTAAAATTAATTTTGACATATGCTATTGTTCGCCATTGTCTAGGGCAAAAGAAACTGCAAAGCTGGTTTTAGAAGGCAGAGATGTTCCAATTATATATGACGACAGACTTGTGGAAATGAAGTTTGGAATCTATGAGGGTGTGCAGAATGCCGCAAAAGAAGAAAATAGTCCAATAAGAACCTTTTTTAAAAATCCTGAAGAATATAGAGGAGTAGAAGGAGGAGAAAGCTTTGAGGATTTGTTTAAAAGAACCGGTGAGTTTTTAGAAGAAGTGGTAAAACCACAGTTAGAAAATAATAAAGATGTTTTGATTGTGGGGCATGGAGCGATGAATTCAAGCATACTTTGTCAGGTGAAAAATGTACCGCTTAAAAATTTTTGGGATGCAGGAATAGAAAACTGTAAGCTTATGCGTTTGTTATAAATGATAAAATAGATTTTGTATAGCAGATGTTTATCAAAATACATAATGTTTTTGTGTAGAATATTTGATATAGATGGTTTGATGCACAGGATTTTGAAAATAATAAAATTAATTGTATTTGCACTAGAAACTATGATAGAATGTGAAAAGCGTTAATTAATCAGATTGTTGTAAATTATATACTATTAAAAGATTGTAGAGGAGAAAAATTATGGACATGAATATTGTTTGTTTGGATTTAGAAGGAGTATTAGTTCCGGAAATATGGATTGCTTTTGCAGAAGAAACAGGTATTGAGGAATTGAAGAGAACTACCAGAGATGAGCCGGATTATGATAAGCTTATGAATTACAGAATAAAGATTCTTAAGGAACATGGTTTAGGATTAAATGAAATTCAAGAAACAATTTCTAAAATAGAGCCTATGGAAGGGGCAAAAGAATTTTTAGATGAACTTAGAAAAAACACACAGGTAATTATTATAAGTGATACTTTTACACAGTTTGCAGGACCGCTTATGGCAAAATTAGGATATCCAACCATATTCTGTAACACATTAGAAGTGGCAGATGATGGAGAAATAACAGGATTTAGAATGAGAATAGAAAAATCTAAATATGCTACAGTCAAAGCATTACAATCTATAGGATTTGAAACAATAGCCAGTGGAGACAGCCATAACGATATTGGAATGATTCAGGCAAGCAAGGCAGGATTTTTATTTAGAAGTACAGAAGATATAAAAGCGGAATATCCTGAATTTAAGGCATATGAAACATATGATGAATTGATGGCAGCCATAAAGGAAGCGTTATAAAATAAGCAGTAATTTGCTTACGAAGGTGACAGATTTTAGTATAGACAAAAAATCAACTAGGATATAATCAAAGCAAAATTAGATAATATGGTGAGGATATAATGATGAATCCAATGGAAATGATAAAAGTAAAAAATATGGTGGACAAGTTTATTGAAAGACATCCAATGTTGCCAAGATTTTTCGGAAGAATAAAACCGGAGATAAAAGAGGGTACAATAATTGAAATTACAGTCACACCATTAGATGGAGAACAACTTAAAGCTAATATAAAGGTTCAACCGGAAGATATGGAGTTTATGGAGTTAATAAAAAATATGAAATAAATATTTTATTAATATTTGTGTTGCAGGTTTAGAAGGTTGAGAGATGGATGATTAGTGTAGAAAATAAATTTTTCATTACTATTTGTGCCACTGACTAAAGGCTGCGGAATGGAGAGTACTATGATAATAAAGAATGGTTTAGTATTTAATGCTGAGGGAAAGTTTGAAAACAGAGATGTTTTTGTTGATGGAAAATATATTGCAGAAGAAGCTGATGCTACACAGGTTATAGATGCTAAGGGACTTTATGTAATACCAGGGCTTACTGATATACATTTCCATGCCTGTGTAGGATATGATTTTTGTGATGGCACAAAAGAAGCCATAACAAAAATGGCTGAATATGAATTGAGTAATGGTGTTACTACAATTTGTCCTGCGTCAATGACATTTTCTGAAGAACAGTTGACTAAGATATTTGAAAATGCAAGAGATTATGATGGAACTAGTGGTGCAGAACTTGTAGGAATAAATATGGAAGGCCCATTTATTTCGATGGAAAAGAAGGGTGCACAGAATCCTGAATTTATACATAAGCCTGATGCAGATATGTTTTATAGATTGCAGGAAGCAGCAGGGGGATTGATTAAATTAGTAGATATTGCACCGGAAGTTGATGGAGCAATGGAATGTATTAAAAAAATAAGTAATGACGTAACAGTTTCAGTTGCTCATACAGCAGCAGGGTTTGATGAGGCAAAAGCAGCTTTTGACAATGGTGCAAAGCATGTAACACATTTATATAATGGAATGAATCCATATCACCATAGAAATCCCGGTGTAATAGGCGCAGCTTGTGATAATGAAGATGTTATGGTTGAAATGATAGTAGATGGTGTACATAGTCATCCATCAACTGTCAGGACAACATTTAAGATGTTTGGTGATGACAGAGTTGTCATGATAAGCGACAGTATGATGGCTTGTGGATTAGATGACGGGCAGTATACGTTGGGTGGATTGGATGTAACTGTAAAGGGCAATGTCGCTACATTGACAAAAGAAGGTAACATAGCAGGCTCCGTTACAAATCTTATGAATTGTGTGAGAACTGCAGTAAAGCAGATGGACATACCACTTGAAAGTGCAATAAAATGCGCTGCAGTAAATCCTGCAAAGGCCATTGGAATCTATGACAAATATGGAAGCTTAGAAGTTGGAAAAGTAGCAAATATTGTCTTATTAGATGAAAATCTTGAAATTAAATATATTATAAAAGATGGAATAATTTGCTAATAAAAAATAATATATATAATAACAGATGCTAAGAATAAATCTACAATAGAATAGATTTTTTCTTGGCATTTTGTTTTTTTATTCTCTTATATAAAAACATAGAAAATTCACATTTGTATCAAAAAACTTTAAAGTTCATTTAAGGTTATTAAAATATAATTTTTTGGTGATTAAAATTAGATTTAGAAAGACGAGGAAAAATATGAAATCAAAATTATTAAGAGCAATGTTAGTTACAGCATTGGTAACATCATTAATTACAGGGTGTGGAAAAAAAGAAGATGGTGCTGTAAAAGAAAATACAGTGTATGGACAGGTCACTGCCATATCTGATGGAGAGATAACAATAGATGTAGCAGAAATGGGCAGAAGTGGACAAGAAGGAGAGGTTGGTGAACCTAACAACAAACCAAATGAAGGTGAAACGAATAATGAAACTGTTAACAATGAACAGCGAAAATCAAATTTAACTGGAGAGTCTAAAACTTATAGCTTTGCAAAGAATATTACTTTTTCTGAGGAACAGATGGGTGGAGGAAAGCCTGATATGAATGCAGGTGGAAGACAGCCTGGAAAAATTGCAACAGATTCAGAGGGACAGACGATAGAAATGCCTACAGATAGTGAAGGCAATCAAATAACAAAAAATGCAGAAGATAGTGGCAACCAGCCACCTGAAATGCCATCAGGAGATAGCAATAACCAGCCGCCCGAAATGCCATCTGGAGATGGTAATAACCAGTCACCTGAAATGCCATCAGGAGATAGTAACAACCAGCCACCCGAAATGCCATCGGGTGAAGGTAACAATCAATCCGGTGACATGAAGAATTTTGAAAGAGAAACGAAAACCATTAATCTTTCAGATATTAATGTTGGTGATATGGTGAAAATAACGCTAGATGATAGTGGAAAGGTTACAAATATATCGTTAGTGAGTATGGGAGAGATGAATCCTATGCAAAATGAGAACGGAAATGAGCAACAGGAAACTACCACAGAAATTACAAATACTTTAAATGATGATAAAACAAAAAAATCTGATATATTAGCATAAATTATAAATAGTAAAAGTGATATCACTAAATACTAATTTATTAAAATAATACATAAAAACAGCAGGCAAGGAGTGCATATAATGAAGAAAATAATCAAGAAGCCATTGGCTTTTTTTAAGAAAATGAGTAAAAAAAAGAAAGTATTATTAACAGTGATTGCAGTTGTACTTATAGTTGTAATTGTTGCAACGCTGGTAATTAGAAAACCTAAAAATACGATAATGGTGGATAATAATAGTGTTCAAAGTACAAATGTTACAAAAGGTAATATTTCTAATACAATTGTTGGAACAGGAACTTTAGAAGAAGATGATTCCGTTAGTATATCAATTCCGTCAGGTATTACAATAAAAAGTGTAGAGGTTGAAAGTGGTGATACCGTTAAAAAAGGAGATGTTCTTGCATATGTTGATACAACTTCTGTACTTGAGGCGATTGAGAAATTGCAGGAAGATATAGAGGAATTAGATGAAAAAATAAATGATTGTAAGGATAGTGATGAAACTACAACAGTAAAGGCAAAAGTAGCAGGAACTGTTAAGAAGGTTTATGCAAAAGTAGGAGCAGATGTTACAGATTGCATAGCTGATAATGGTGCACTTGTTGTAATAGCTGTTAATGGTAAAAAGAGCCAGACAATTGATATAACTGCAAGTGGTGGAACAATTTCAAAAGTTAATGTTTCAAAAGGCGATACAGTATCAGAGGGAGATTCACTCGTTGTTATAAAAAATGACACTCAGTCTGTAGAATATAAAAAATATATGACACAGCGTAAAAATATGGCACAAAGTCTTAAATCTTTACTTAAGATTTCAAAAAAAGGTGTAATAACAGCTGAAAGTGACGGAACAATTGGTGATGTAAATGTTTCAGAAGAAAATCAGGTTTCAACAAGTCAAGGCACACAAAATAGTGGTACAGCAGCAAAAATGTCATATGGCAGCACAGCGAATTCAAAGGCAACAAGTGTAAAAGCTACAGTATTAAAAACGACAAAATCAGTATCAAAAATTGATAGTGAAAAGACAGCGAAAAATGATACAGGTGATTATATAGAAACTACTTCATTAGGTGGCGTAATGACTTGTTTAGAAACAAATATTTCAAACACAGATACTAAACTTTCATTACAAATTGTACAGACAGGAAAGACTACATCGAATACATTAGTCATTGCAACTCCAAAAACAGGAAGTGTTCCTCAGGAAAAAATCGAAAACACCGATGATAGTTATACAGGAACAATAAAATGGAACAAGAGTGTACAGAAGTTTGAAGAAGGAACAACTTATAGTGCAGATATTACATTGACAGCAAATGATGGATATATTTTTAACACAGATACAATTGCTAAAATAGAAAAAGGCTTAGTGTCAGGAATTAGCGTATCAGAAGATAATAAAACTTTATCTTTTAAAATTACATTTCCTGAAACAGAAAAAATAGACAGTGCTAAAAATGACACTGCAGACAATAATAATGAAAAAAATGGCAATACAAATAATTCTGATAATTCAAAGAAAAATAATACTCAGGATGATAAAAACAATGGTACAAACAATACAAATAATACAGAATTAAACAATAATACTAATCAGAAATCCGGTACTAATACAGGTGCTGCAAATAAGAGTACCACATCTGAAACAAATAATAGTTCTACAGCAGCTTCAGTTAGTACAACTACTCTTAGCAGTTCGACAGAAGACAGTTATTCTGATTTAGTTACAGCTTTTACGATGTCGACTGACGAAACAATGTTAATGTCTGTAAGTGTAGATGAACTTGACATTAACTCAGTGGAAAAAGAACAGCAGGCTACAGTAACACTAGATGCAATTGAAAATAAAACTTTTACCGGAAAGGTAACAAAAGTTGGAAACAGCGCTACAAGTTCTAGTGGTGGAGTTTCAAAATATACGGTAGTTATTTCGATAACAAAGGATGAGCAAATGAAGGTTGGAATGAATGCTTCTGCTACCATTGTTATTGAAAGCAGAGAAAACGTTTTGACATTGCCTGTAAGTGCATTGCAGGAAAGAGGCAACAGAACTTATGTATATACAAAAAAAGACAGCGATGGAAATCTTTCAGGCGAGGTGGATATAACAACAGGATTGTCTGATGGAGATAATGTAGAAATCACAGAAGGCTTAACTGAAGGAGAAACAGTATATTATAATAGAAAAGGTAATATTTCATCTGGCCAGGGTGGCATGTCTGAAGGAGGATTCGGAGGCGATTTCGGTGGTGGAAATATGCCGGATGGTAATTTTGGAGGTGAAAAACCTGATGGAATGCCAGGAGGAAATATGAATTCAGGTGGGCCGGGTGGCCAGGGTGGAAATGATATGAAAGGCGGATTTTAATAATGATTGAATTAAAAAACGTATCAAAAATATACAATATCGGTGATGATGTTTTATATGCCCTAAATAATGCCAGTTTGAAAATAGACGAAGGAGAGTTTGTGAGTATTGTTGGTCCCTCAGGCAGTGGGAAATCTACAATGATGAATATTATAGGATGCCTTGATATGGCTGATAAGGGAGAATATATATTAGATGGAATTTCCATAAAAGAATATAGTGAAAATCAGCTTGCAAAGATAAGAAATGAGAAAATCGGATTTATTTTCCAGAATTTTAATCTACTGCCAAAACTCACAGCAGAAGAAAATGTGGAATTGCCATTGATATATCAAAAAATCCCTTTGGCAGAAAGAAAGGTAAGAGTAGAAGAAGCGTTAAAACAGGTGGAATTATATAATAGAAGGAAGCATAAACCTACTGAATTATCAGGTGGACAGCAGCAAAGAGTAGCGATTGCAAGAGCAATCGTTACAAAGCCTACTCTTTTTTTGGCAGATGAACCCACAGGAAATCTTGATTCTAATACAGGGCGTGAAATAATGAAATTATTCCACAGACTTCATGCCATGGGAAATACAATAGTACTTATTACCCATGATAATCAGGTGGCGGATGAAGCAGAACGAAAAATATTTATAAAAGATGGTAATGTAAGCGAGGTGAACCAATGATTAAACAGACATGGAAAATGGCTTTAGATGGAGTTCTTGCAAACAAGATGAGAACCTTTCTTACTATGTTAGGAATAATAATTGGAGTTTCAGCGCTTATTATCCTTGTTTCAATTGCAGATGGAGCAACAAATTCAGTATCGGATAGTATTTCTTCTATTGGTACTAATTATTTGACGGTAAATATTTCGGATAATAAAGAAAATCCATTGAAAATTAATGAGATGTATGAGCTTCTTGATGATAAAACAATAGAAGATGCTGCGCCAATTAGCAGAACCAGTGTAACAGCTAAAAACGGATATACTAATGGTACAATGAATGTGTATGGTACAAATGGCTCTTATATGAATATTATGGATTTAGATTTATCTATGGGAAGATTTTTGAAAAATACAGATATAGACAATAATTCATATGTGATAGTTATAAGTGCGGATACAGCTATCGAATTTTTTGGCAACATAAATGCAGAGGGAGAAACGATATCTCTAGCTGGAAAAAGTTTTAAAGTTGTTGGTGTATTGTCAGAAAATGAAAGTACAACAACTCAGGTTGTATCTTCTGACAGTGATGATGAGAGTACAGAAAATGTAACTTTAGAAGGATATATTCCATATACAACAATGTCAAAGATAGGAAATTCATCCACTGAGATAACCCAGTTTTATGTATCGTCAACAGACGAGGATACATTAGATAATACAGAAAAAGCTCTTGAACAGATTATGTTAAAAAGACTTAATAATGATGAGGATGCATTTTCTATACAAAGTATGTCTGATGTAATGGAAGCAATGCAAGAGGTGAACAATACATTGTCTTTAATGCTTGGAGGAATTGCTGCTATATCTCTTTTGGTCGGTGGTATAGGAATTATGAACATAATGCTTGTTTCCGTAACAGAGAGAACAAGAGAAATTGGAATAAGAAAAGCTATAGGAGCTACTAGGGGCTCTATTATGGGACAGTTTTTGATGGAAGCAGTTATTGTAAGTATTTCAGGCTGTATAATAGGAATAGGTTTTTCAGGGTTGGTATTAAAAATAATAAGCCGTATAATGAATACAGGAATGACTTTTCAAATGAATAAAACTGTAGTTTTGGTAGCAGTGTTATTTTCAGCATTTATAGGCATAGTGTTTGGAATATATCCGGCAAGCAAAGCTTCGGCAAAAAAACCTATTGATGCTTTAAGATACACAGGCTGATGAAAGAGGGAAATATGAGAATTTTGTTGGCAGAAGATGAAAAAGAATTATCAGACGCATTGGTGGTGATTTTAAAACATAATAATTATGAAGTGACACCGGTTTATGATGGAAGAATGGCTCTTGATAATATTTTGGAAGGAAATTATGATGGAGTAATTCTTGATATAATGATGCCCAAAATGGATGGAATAGAAGTATTACAAAAAGTCAGGGAACAAAAAAATGATACTCCTATAATGATTTTGACTGCAAAATCAGAAATAGATGACAAGGTACTAGGTCTTGACAGCGGAGCAGATGATTATCTTAGTAAGCCATTTGCCACAAAAGAGCTTTTAGCCAGACTTAGAAGTATTACCAGAAGAAAAACAGAAGCTGTAAGTGCAGTGCTTAATTATGGAAATATCTCCTTAAATTGTGCGACTTTTGAATTAAGCTCGCCTACAGGCAGTGTACATCTTCAAAATAAAGAATTTCAGATGTTTGAAATGTTGATTTCTAATCCTAGGCAAATCATATCTCCAGAAAGATTTATAGAAAAAATCTGGGGTTATGACAGCGAAGCGGAAAGCAATGTGGTCTGGGTTTATATTTCCTATATAAGAAAAAAGCTGTCAGGTCTTAATGCAAACATACAAATTAAGGCTACCAGAAATCAGGGATATTCGTTGGAGGATTGCTAATGATAAAAAATCTTAGAAAAAAATTTATTATTGTGGCTATGAGTTCAACACTGTTAGTTCTTGTGGTTATCATGGGAATAATGAATTTAAGCAATTATATTAGAATGATAGATAAAGCTGACAATCTTATAAAAATTCTGGATGATAATGGAGGCGAATTTCCTTCTATTATGCCTGAAAATAATACAAAGCCGTTAAGGAATGAAGAAAAAATGGAGGAAAATCCTTTTGAAGATTTTTCTGTGGAAACACCTTTCGAAATTAGATATTTTACTGTGTCTATGGATAATAATGGCAATGTAATATCTTCTGATACAGGAAAGATTGCTGCTATAAGCTCTGAACAGGCAAAAAAATATGCAAAGGAAGTATATCAGTCAAAAGATAAAGGATTTAAAGATATTTATCGTTATAATGTAATAAAAAGTGGAAGTGTTACAGAGGTAATTTTTGTTGACTGCAGAAAAGAAATATTAGATTGCAGAAACGTGTTATGGACTAGCATAAGGGTTTCGGCACTAGGAATTATTGCGGTATTTATATTGGTACTTATTTTTTCTAAGATGGTATTTCGGCCTGTGGCAAAAACCTATGAAAAGCAGAAAAGGTTTATAACAGATGCAAGCCACGAATTGAAAACTCCTCTTACCATAATAGATGCAAATACTGAGGTTATGGAAATGGAACAGGGAGAAAATCAGTGGAGCAAGAGCACAAAAAAACAGGTTGAAAGGCTTAGTTATTTAGTGGAACAGCTAGTAACATTAAATAGATTAGATGAAGGGAGCTACACAGGTGAAAAGGTGGAGTTTTCTGTGTCTGATGCGGTTTATGATAGTGTAAGCCCATTTAAGATAATTGCAGAAAATGAAGGAAAAAAACTAATTGTGCATATAGCTGACAACCTGAATCTTAAAGGTGATGAGAAATCTATAAGACAATTAATTTCAATATTAATGGATAATGCTATGAAATATTCCATTGATGGTGGAATAGTAGAATTGGCATTATACCAGAAGGGAAAAAAGATTATTTTAGAAGTTTTTAATGAAGCAGATGGGTTGAAAAAAGGAAATAATAATATACTTTTTGAAAGATTTTACAGAATGGATACTTCTAGAAATTCAAAAACCGGAGGGACCGGCATAGGACTTTCGATTGCTAAAGGAATTGTGGAAAAACAAAAGGGTAAAATTACTGCCTTTAGTAAAGATGGTAGCAGCTTAAATGTGATAGTAGAGTTGTAGTTAGAAAATTTGTGAACAGCAATTATGCTGACTTGCTGAAAAATGACATATAATTAACCTCAAAGATATATGATGCTAAATTCTAAAGAAGTGGTTTTGTAATTGTTGGAAAAACCAAAAAATTTAGAAGAAAGTTTGATGTTTTGGTTAAAGTTTGAAATTTAAAAAGAAATTTCAGAAAAAAAAGTTTGAAAATTTAGGCAAAAGTTGTTGACAAATCTTTCACAAACATTTATATTAATAAAGCAGTTTAAATCTGTATGGGATCTTAGCTCAGCTGGGAGAGCATCTGCCTTACAAGCAGGGGGTCACAGGT
>CAYWUE010000003.1:0-63980 GCA_964461415.1 uncultured Eubacterium sp. | reverse complement strand
GTTTCAACTTCTATAAAATCCCTAGCATCAAGGAAGTTTCTGATTTCCTTAATAATCTTTGAACGCTTGATAAATGTTTCCTTAGATTCCTGATTCATAATAAGGTCTAAATATCTCTGACGATATCTCATATCAGTATTAGTAAGACCATGATGTTTTTCCGGAAGAATCTGAAGGCTCTTTGTCAAAAGAGTAACTTCCGTAGCATGAATACTCATTTCACCAGTCTTAGTTCTAAATGGATAACCTTTAACACCTACGATATCACCGATATCCATCTTCTTAAAATCCTTGTATTCTTCCCAAGGTTCTTCTGCACTAATATCATTTCTAGCAACATAAACCTGAATATTGCCATCTCTATCCTGGACGTTACAAAATGAAGCCTTACCCATAACACGTTTAAGCATAATACGTCCTGCAATTGTAACCAGCTTAGCATCATCTCTGATTAATTTTCCTTCTTCATCATGTCCACATTCTAGTGCATCAAAATTATCCTTAATTTCCTGACTGTGATGTGTAACATCATACTTTGTAATTTCGAAAGGATCCTTTCCTCTCTCCTGCAAATCAGCAAGCTTATCACGACGAACCTTTAAAAGTTGCTTAACGTCAACCTGCTGGTTATTGTTATTATTTTCCTGTGCCATTTCAGCCACTCCTTCTTATTATAATACTGTGTAAATTATTTAACGCCCAAATCCGGCATTAATTTTAATTCAAAAAGTTATTTAGTCTTTTTAATTTCAAGTACCTTATATTTTGATACAACATCACCCATTGTTACTTCTACAACATCACCAACTTCATGTCCGATAAGCGCATGTCCTAATGGTGATTCATTTGAAATCTTTCCACCTAAGCTATTAGTCTGTGTTGAACCAACAATGCTGAATTCAAGGTCTTCATCATATTCATAATCATGAATAACAATATGACAGCCTACGTTAATCTTTGTATCATCAATATCTGCTTCAGCTACAACTTCTACATTTTTAAGAATTTTTTCAATTTCTTCAATTCTAGCTTCAATATCTCTCTGCTCATCCTTTGCAGCATCATATTCAGCATTTTCTGATAAATCGCCCTGTTCTCTAGCTTCCTTAATTTTTTCTGCAACTTCTTTACGTTTATTTAATTTTAAGTCTTCTAATTCTGCTTCTAATTCCTGAAGACCTGCATATGTCAATATATTTTTTTTCTGCATCTCTGCCATTTCTAATTCCTCCATCTATATGTTGTTCATAGTTTTACACTTTATAATAGCCCAACCCCGAATTATTGTCAATGTTAAACCCTTTGAAAATCCCTTAAAAAAACATAAAAAATACTTAATTTATGATTTCCTAATATTTTTCAAGACGCAATTATTGTAATTTTACCAACATTGCAATTTCGACATTATCAACTCTTCTAAGGAATCTTTATCTACTATTTCATTGCATCTTCTTCTAAGTTCTGCAGAATGTGGCAGCCCTTGAGTATACCAGGCAATGTGTTTTCGCATTTCCCTTACGGCTGTATATTCCCCCTTATATTCAATAAGCATTCTTGCATGCTTCAAAATCATATCTCTTATCTGTACTGCATCCGGTTCTTCCGCCAAGGTTCCATTTTTAAGATATTCACTAACCTGCCTAAATATCCATGGATTACCTCTAGCTGCCCTTCCAATCATAATGCCATCGCATCCGGTATATTCCTTCATAGCCTTTGCATCCTGCGGCGTGAAAACATCACCATTTCCAATAACAGGTATACTAACAACATCTTTCACTGCCTTTATAACATCCCAATCTGCTTTTCCACTATAATACTGTTCTCTGGTTCTTCCATGCACTGCAACAGCCGAAACCCCACAGCTCTCAGCTATTTTTGCTATTTCCGGTGCCTGAATTTCTCCATCCTTAAAACCTTTTCGAATCTTAATTGTAACCGGCTTCTTAATAGCCCTAACCATTTTTGTAAGAATCTCCTCTACCAATTTAGGCTGCGTAAGCAAATACGAACCCTCATGATTATTCACAATTTTAGGGACAGGACAACCCATATTGACATCAATAAAATCACATGGGCCTTCCGCTATCATACTACCTATTTCAGCCATAATATCCGGATCCGAACCAAAAAGCTGTATACCTACCGGATGCTCATTCTTATCAATATTCAACAATACATTTGTATTTTTATTCTTGTACAAAATAGCCTTTGCACTAACCATTTCTGTGTACAAAATCCCACATCCCTGCTCTTTACAAAGCAGACGAAATGGCAGGTCAGTTACACCTGCCATCGGTCCCAATGCCAAACTATTTTCTATTTCAACATTGCCTATTTTCATTAATTGCGCCATCCTAATTCTAAATACAAGATATAATGCTTATTTTGTATTTTTATTTTTTTCATATATGATTCTCATGCCCTGCAGGGTAAGTTCTTTATCATATATATCAATCTTATCAGTATTCTGCCATATTATTCTTCCAAGACCTCCAGTAGCTATAACTTTTACATCCTTAAGCCCACTTTCTTCCTTCATCTTGTCAATAATATACTCCGTCTGACCTATATAACCATATACAATGCCTGCCTGCATACTTGAGATAGTATCCTTAGCCAATATACTATCCGGCTTCCTTATTTCGATTTCCGGTAATTTTGCCGTTTCATTCCACAATGCCTTCGCACAAATTTTTATTCCCGGAGAAGTAACACCTGCTTCAAAAGTTCCTTCCGGTCCAACTAAATCATAGGTTGTTGCTGTTCCAAAATCAATAACTATACAAGGCCCGCCATAAAGTTCATATGCCGCCACTACATCAACAATTCTGTCAGAGCCCACTTCCCTCGGATCAGTTCTCTTAATTTTAATTCCAGTTTTTGTTCCCGGACCAACAATTATAGGTTTAAGCCCAAAATATTTTATAATACCATTGTTTAGAGAATACATTACTTTTGGAACAACAGATGAAATGATAATATCTTCAATATCATCAATATTAATATTCTTTCTGGCTATCATTTCAGCAATCATTGAGCCATATTCATCGGATGTTCTTGCCATTTGGGTAGTAATTCTAAATGTAGCAAACACTTTTTTCTCTTTAAACAATCCTAGCGTAATATTAGTATTTCCAACATCTACTGTAAGTAACATTATACTTCTTCTCCTAACACGAAAACTTTATAATACATTTCCAAAGACTCCAGCAAATCTCTCTTTTCCATCTGAATCTGCCTAATTTTCAAGCCACAACCTATATCATCATACAACAAATCACCTTCATCTGCCTCTGTTATAATCTGAAGATTACCATCCTTGTCATATTCAAGAACCAAGATACCGCCAACTTCCTCAGTAAAAAGAACACACATAATCTGTAATTCCTTTTGTATCTGTTCCGGTAAATTTGAAAACTGCTCATTCAAATAATATTTTTTATCGTATGCGTTAGCTCCGCACAAAACCATTTTTTCGTTAAACATACCTGTATCTCTTTCGTTATGATTAGTCTTTAATTACCTCAGTCAATGCCTTAACCGAGCCTGCAATTCCCTGTATTTCTGAAGGAATGATAATCTTTGTAGCCTTTCCATCTGCTGCTTTTGCGAAAGCTTCAAGACTCTTCATTGTAAGAACTGCTTCGTCAGCTCCTGCCTCTTTAATAGCCTTAATACCATCCGCTGTGGCCTGCTGAACTTTAAGAATAGCTTCTGCCTCACCTTCAGCTTCAAGAATTTTCTTCTGTTTTTCTGCATCTGCTCTAAGAATTGCTGCTTCCTTGTTAGCTTCAGCATCAAGAATTGCTGCTTCCTTATTACCTTCTGCAATAAGAATAGCCGATTTTTTCTCACCTTCAGCTCTAAGAATTTGCTCACGTTTTTCACGTTCAGCTCTCATCTGCTTTTCCATTGCTTCTTGAATATCTCTAGGTGGAATAATGTTCTTAAGCTCAACTCTGTTAACTTTAATTCCCCAAGGATCTGTAGCTACGTCTAATTCGCTGCGCATTCTGGCATTGATAGTTTCTCTTGAAGTAAGTGTTTCGTCTAATTCCAAATCACCTACAATATTTCTAAGAGTAGTCGCTGTAAGATTTTTTATGGCTACAATAGGGTTTTCAACACCATATGCATACAGCTTTGGATCAGTAATCTGATAGAAAATAATTGTATCAATCTGCATAGTAACATTATCTCTTGTAATAACCGGCTGTGGTTCAAAATCCGCTACCTGCTCTTTTAAATTAACTCTTCTTGAAACTCTGTCTAAAAATGGAACCTTAAAATGAAGTCCTACTGACCATGTTTCTTTATAAACTCCCAATCTTTCTACTACATATGAATATGCCTGTGGCACAATCTTTACACATGTAGATACAACAATAATTGCTAAAATAATAATCGCTAATAAAAATGGCATAATTTTCTCCTCCTAATAAATATATTCCTATGCTTTCTTTACCATAGTCTTCACACCCTCTACAGAAGCAACTTTTACCAATTCATCCTTTGCTATCACTTCACCATCAACACTTCTTGCAGTCCATTCCATACCGTCAACGATAATCAAACCCGTAGCGTTTATGTTGTCGATTTCAACAAGAACTTTTCCAATTTTGCCTTCCATAGATTCAACATTAGTTTTTTCTGCCTTACTGTTCAAATGCTTTACAGCAAACGGTCTTAAAAATACCAGTACCAAAACTGTAACCACAATAAATACCACCGCCTGGATAATCCAATTGTCAGTAATCAATGATGTCACACAACCTGCTAATGCACCGATGGCAAACCATATGCAGGTAAGTCCTAACGATACCAGCTCTAATGCTGCAAAAACAACAAATACAATAAGCCAAATAACGTAACTCATACTCATCTTCCTTTCATAATATTATTAGGTAATTTTACCATTTTAGCATAAAAAAATAAACCCTAAGTGAAAGATTATTTTAGTAAATTACATTTTTTGTAAATTCATAACCTTTTATACTTAGAGTTTATTATTACTTTTAATTCTTAAACTTCCTCTGCTATGTATCAGGATTATTCTGCATTTTTTAAAAATTCCGCCTTGACATATCCATCCTGTCCCTGATAATTGATAAGAATCCAACCTTTATCTTTTCCAAGAACATAATATACATCATCCATAGATGCTAGTCCAATAATAGCACTATCTGTAGACATTTCATCTCTTACATATAATGTATCTGCTGTAACCTGAACTCTTGATCCCAATTCAAAATCAGCCACACCTTCATCAATATTTTGTTCTGTCGTTGATTCAGGTATATTCTGTGTAGTCTCTGTTTCAGCATCATTAACCAATGTCTCATCTACTGTATCTTCTACATCCTTATCAAAAGTAGTTGCTTCTGTAGTTGATTCAACATACGCTGCCACCTTGTCAGTCTTGCTATTATTTAATTCAATTGACTCTATTGAAGTCATCCTTGCCATATCAACATAAGTGATTTTGTCAGTTCTGCTTGATGCAGCTGCTATCGTGATAATGGCAGCAGTAACAAAAATCCCAAGATAAGTTAATTTATTTACATTTCTGTATTGTCTTAACCTACGATTTCTCTCGATTCTTTGTTTTCTTTCTAATCTATAATTATCCATTAAGGTATTTCCTCTTATTTTGTCGAATTTCGTCGTACTTATGAAATTTTAACAAATAACGGTGTATATGTCAATAAATCTTGCAAAAATTACACAATATCTTGTGTTTGCAATTTTTACAACCCCAATTTTCTATATATCATATCAATAATTTCTGAGCAAAGGTGACATTATCTTACGAATACTATTCTCCATCAACACTGACTACAAAATCGTTTAATTTTTTTGCCAAAACATCAGCATCAAGTCCATGGACCATGCATGCTTCTTCCAAAGTTTCTCCCTGAGATGCCGGGCAACCAACGCAGTGCATTCCTTCATTCAACAAAATAGGAATACACCCCATATTAACTTCAATAATATCCTTAATAATCATGTCTTTTGTTATTTTTGCCATATCAATCTCCCCTTATTAATATTTTTCCGGTTCCGGATAATCCACACCAAAAGTTTCGACAGTTACCTTACTCATAACCTGTGGTTCAAATGGCTTATCCATTCGGTCAGTTGCTACATCTGCGATTTCATTAACGACATCCATTCCTTCAATAACCTTACCAAAGGCTGCATACTGTCCATCTAAATGTGGTGATGTTTCATGCATAATAAAAAACTGTGAGCCTGCAGAGTTAGGCATCATAGTACGAGCCATTGAAAGTACACCCGGTTCATGCTTTAAATCATTTTTAAAACCATTTTGTGTAAATTCGCCTTTAATTGAATATCCAGGGCCACCTACACCTGTACCCTCAGGATCTCCTCCCTGAATCATAAATCCTCTGATTACTCTATGGAAAATAATTCCATCATAATAACCCTTTTTTACCAAACTGATAAAATTGTTAACTGTGTTTGGTGCAACTTCCGGATAAAGCTCCGCCTTCATAATCTTACCGCTGTTCATTTCAATTGTTACAATTGGATTTTTTTCTGCCATTTTAATCTCCATTCCTTTCCTTTTTGTCTAGGCACAAATAGTAATGAAAAAATTTTTCGCATTATTATCCCTTCATCTTTTACATTTTGTTCATATTCTTTTTACACGAAAAACACTTTTTTTTCACGTTTTAAATGTACACTTTAAACATAAACAAACGAATTATATCATTTGTTTATGTTTTTTCATAATTTTTTGAATCGGATTTATCCGATTCCCTCCCTTTTTTATTATTAGAATATATTTGCGGAAAGGATGCTCAACGCATCCTTTTTGCATGTCCATTTTCAACAACCAGAAAAATGCTATATTTCAAGTTTATTTGGTACTACCTTAATATAATTCCCCAAGTCATACCTTATGCTTTATCAATTTCAAATAATAAATCACCATATGTAGGCATAGGCCAAACATCTTTAGGCATAATCATTTCAAGTTCATCTACAGGTTTTCTAAGTGTTTCCATTGCGGACATAACTTCGTACTTATATGCCTTTGCCATATCAGAATTATCTTCTAAAGACTTAGCTTTATTAACCATATTTTCTAATGAATCAGTAGCATTTTTAATCTGTTCAAGTTTTTCTGTTATTTTTCCCAAAAGTTCTGTCTGAACAAACGCATTAACACCTGCCTGTTTTACAGCAATAACGGTGTCTGCTAATTCCTTTGTATATTTTGTAGCTGCAGGCATAATTAACTTTCTAGACATATCAATCATAGTCAACGCCTCAATGTTTCTCACTCCTGAATACTGCTTAAACAAAATCTGCATTCTTGCTTCTAATTCAGCTTTTGACATAATTTTGAATTTTTCATACATCTCAACTGTCGAATCTTCTATCAATACCGGTATTGCATCAATCATAGAACAGCAATTAGGCAGCCCTCTTTTTTTTGCCTCAACAGTCCATTCTTTAGAATATCCATTACCATTATATATAATACGTGCATGCTTTCTCATAAGCATAGCAATATATTCTTCCACTGCTTTATCAAAATCTTTAGCACTTTCAAGGGCATCGCAGGCTTCTGAAAATGCCTCAGCCATCATAGCATTAAGAACTGTATTCGTATCACCTATGGAATTAGATGCCGCAACCATTCTAAATTCAAATCTGTTTCCGGTAAAAGCAAATGGTGATGTTCTATTTCTATCTGTAGGGTCCTTCTCTAAAACTGGCAATTTCTTGATTCCGAAATCAAGAGTACCTGCCAAAAGACTTGTCGTAGCCTTACCATTTTTTAAAATCTGTTCAACCATATCTCCAATCTGATCACCTAGATACATAGAAATAATTGCCGGCGGTGCCTCATGAGCACCTAATCTGTGGTCATTTCCAGTGTTAGACGCAGCAAGTCTTAACAATGTAGCATGTCTGTCAACAGCTGCCATTGTACAGGCAAGCACCAACTGAAACAACTTATTTTCCTCAGGTTTTTTACCGGGTTTAAATAAATTAATTCCATCATCTGTTGTAAGCGACCAGTTATTGTGCTTTCCTGAACCATTAATACCATCAAAAGGTTTTTCATGGAGTAAACAAACCAAACCATGTTTTGTGGCTGTTTTTTTCAAAACATCCATAATGAGAAGATTTTCATCTAAAGCCACATTGGATACAGCAAAAATCGGAGCAATTTCAAACTGTCCCGGAGCGCCTTCATTATGCTCTGTTTTTGCAGTAATCCCTAGCTTCCATAACTGCTCATCTATATCTTCCATAAATGCCTTAACCCTAGGTTTTATAGAGCCAAAATATTGATCATCCATTTCCTGTCCCTTAGGTGGCATTGCCCCGAAAAGAGCTCGGCCGGAATATATAAGATCCGGTCTTTTTAAATATTTTTCTCTGTCAACCAAAAAATATTCCTGTTCAGGTCCCACATAAGAAAAAATCCTCTGAGTTTCCTCATCTCCAAACAATCTCATAAGCCTTACACCTTGTTTGCTTACTGCATGCATGGCCTTAAGCAACGGTGTTTTCGTATCCAAAGCTTCCCCTGTATATGAGCAAAAAGCTGTCGGAATACATAATGTATTTTCTTTAACATAAACAGGTGATGTAATGTCCCATGCAGTGTAACCTCTTGCCGCACAGGTTGTTCTTAACCCACCTGACGGAAAAGACGATGCGTCAGGCTCACCCATTAACAGCTCTTTTCCCGTAAATGTATTTTCAATTTTTCCATCTTCAGGAACAGATGCAAAAGAATCATGTTTTTGAGCGCCTACTGAAATAACATATGGTTGAAATACATGCGCAAAATGTGTAGCCCCTTTTTCAAGTGCCCACTCCTTCATTGCTTGTGCCACAACATCAGCCAAATCTTCAGTGATTTCTCCACCCTCATACATAAGCTTTTTAACTTTCTCGTAATCACTTTTTGGCAAACGAACTTTCAATACTGCATCATCAAACACATTTTCACCAAATACTTTTTCAATATTTACTCCCATAGTTCTGTTCCTCTCCTAATACCATATTTCTAGTTCTAAAATATCCTATCTTGCAATGTTATTAATCAACTACTTCCTGCCCTCTGTACATACATACAAGCTGGCGGTTACCATTATCGTCAATGCAAGTAGAACACATAATAATCTTGTCATCTACAGTCGGTTTATCGCACTCAAATCTGTAACCTGATTTGCTATATACCCGATTAATCCAGTTTTGAAACTCAGTCCTACTCTCAAAACCGTATTTATATATATTTTCATCAACATCTTTTGTTGAAAAAACCGAAAAAACATAATATATGTAATGCTTATGTCCCACATAAATATCAAATGCAGGATGCTTCTTACAAAAGCTTTTGTTTCTAAAATTCATCAAATCCTTAAACATGGAACCGTCAAGCATATTGTGACCGTATATTATACACAAATCACCTTCTAAACCTGCCGTTCTGTAATCTATAAAAATAGAGCCGGCGCCGTTATAAAGCTTATCCGACCCTCTTTTCAAATAAAATTCATTGTCTGAATGTTCCAAAATCGGATATTGGATTCTTGTTCCGTCTAATTTAATATAGCCCTTTGCCTCATCATTATATTTTAGCATGGCATCATAATCCCACACCCATTCCTTTTCATTGGCAGTGTAGTTAATAGTGATTTCATCAGAAGCAATTGTGCTCTCATTATCATCCACAACATCTTTAATCTCAGCATTTTTAACAAATATTTCATTAAGATCGGCATACTTCTTCTCGTCATCCTTGTATTCTAAATACGACTTTGTCAAACCATACGAGGTATAGCTTAATATAAGACCTGCAATTATTAATACAAAAATTCGACTCTTTCCATATATCCCAGACTTTGTTTGTGTTTTTTTATTATTATTTTTCATATCTTTTACCATCCAAAGTCAAGTATAAGTTCTTTTCATCTTTTTATCAAGAATATTCTTGTAGTAGCACCTTTTTTATATATTTCGTCATTCCATACAATACCATTTTCACATTCCTTTTTCAGATTCTCCCCTCCACATAGCAATGAAAATTTTACTGTTATACAAAAAGGTTATAAACTTGGGTTACCCCACTCTTGACAAAGAGCCAAAAAATGGGGCGTCGCACTAATTATCTAGTGCAACAGCCCCATTTTCTTAAATATTATTATAAATTAAGCCTGTCCTACTGAACCAAAAAGTTCCATTTTTTCTTTTACTGTAGCTTTAATAGCATCGAAACCTGGTGCAAGTAATTTACGTGGGTCAAATCCCTTACCTTCTAAATCCTTACCAGCTTCTACGTATTTTCTAGTAGCTTCAGCAAATGAAAGCTGACATTCTGTGTTAACATTAATCTTTGAAACACCAAGTGAGATAGCCTTCTTAATCATATCTTCCGGAATACCTGTACCACCATGAAGAACTAATGGCATTTCACCAACCTTGTCATTAACTGCTGCTAATGTTTCAAAGCTTAATCCTTCCCAATTTTCCGGATATTTACCATGAATATTACCGATACCTGCTGCGAGCATTGTTACACCAAGATCTGCAATTGACTTACATTCATCAGGATCTGCACATTCACCCTTACCGATAACGCCGTCTTCTTCACCACCGATTGAACCAACTTCAGCTTCGATTGACATACCATGATCATTTGCAATCTTAACTAATTCAGTAGTTTTCTGAATATTTTCTTCAATTGGATAATGTGAACCGTCAAACATGATTGATGAAAATCCTGCTTCAACACACTTTAAACATCCTTCGTATGAACCATGGTCTAAATGAAGAGCAACAGGAACTGTGATTCCAAGTTCTTCAAGCATACCATTAACCATACCTACTACAGTCTTGTATCCACACATATACTTTCCAGCACCTTCAGATACTCCTAAGATAACAGGACTTTTTAATTCTTCTGCTGTTAAAAGAATAGCCTTTGTCCATTCAAGGTTGTTAATATTAAACTGACCTACAGCATAATGTCCTGCTTTTGCTTTTTCTAACATTTCTTTAGCTGATACTAACATAATGTACCTCCGTAAATTCACTTATTGTTAATTTTTAAACAACTTCCTATATATTATAACCGATTTTATGCTTATTGCAACACAAACTAATCACAATATTTTTATTTTTGTAAACAAATCGGTCACAATTATTTATTTGGATATAAATGAGAAATATCCAGATAATCCGGAATTCCACATTCATATTTCACAACCGGCTCTCCGACAATCAAAGGATATGCATAATCCACAAATTCCTGTGTTACATCATTTCCTCTCTCATTAATCCATTCTCTTGGAACATGTTTTACCAGACCTGCAACATTTTTTACATCAGTGTAATCCATGTCAACACTATATTCCGGTCTGTCTTTTCTAATTGCTGTTACCATAACACCTGTCTTTCCTTCAAGTGCAATATTTACAGCATATCTTCCCAATCTGAATGCTTCCCCAATATCGGTGACTGAAGACATATGGGCCGCACACCTTTGCAATATATTAATTTCGACAGAGCGAACTTTAACCTGCATATTCTGCTTAATAATATATTCTAAGCATTTTCCTGTACCGCTTAACTGACTGTGTCCGAAAGTATCTTCAACTGCTGATGTCGCACTTATATACTTTCCTTCTGCATTTTTTATTCCTTCTGATACAGCAATAACTATGTTATTATATTTTTCAATAGCTTCTCTAACATCCTCGATAAATTGTTTTTCGTCAAAAGCAACCTCCGGAAGATAAATAAGATGTGGTGCATGGTTATATTTATTTCGTGCAAGAACCGATGCTCCCGTAAGCCAACCTGCATCTCTACCCATTATTTCCACGATAGTTACACTATTAATAGGATATATTGATGTGTCATGACCAATTTCTAACAATGTAGATGCTACATATTTTGCCGCCGAACCATAGCCCGGAGTATGGTCTGTTACACAAAGATCATTATCAATAGTCTTTGGAATACCGATTATTTTTATCTCTTTCCCCGTAGCTTTTGCATAGGTATTAAGCTTGTCCACAGTATCCATGGAATCATTTCCGCCTATGTAGAAAAATGCATCTATGTCATATGCTTCAAATTTATTAAAAATATATGCATATGGTGCATCATCTTCTGCATAATCCGGTAACTGATATCTACATGAGCCTAGATACATTGACGGTGACTTTTTGAGCAATTCTATGAACATAGGTACCTGCTCAACTTTTTCCGTAAGGTTCATCAATTTTTCTTCTAACAGTCCCTGTACGCCGTTCAAAGAACCATAAACAATGTCAAACTTTTTGCTATCAATGGCACCCTGAATAACTCCCGCCAAACTTGAATTAATAGCTACAGTCGGTCCACCTGACTGAGCAACCAAACAATTTCTCATTACTATTCCTCCTGATTTGAAATTGGAGATTCTTTCATAATTTCCGTCATCTCTCCAAATTTTGTCCACAAAAACAGTATACCCTAGTTTTCATCAAAAACCAACAATTATATTTTTCTCTGAAGTATTATCTGAAGTATTATTTATTTTTCTCTGAAGTATTATTTAACACCATTAAATTTTTTGCATAACTTATTATTGTATAACATCAAGAAAATGGAGATTTCTATGGACTGCAACAATTGCAAACAACCTGCCAATTGTTTTAATTATAACAATGGGAACATGGTTAGAAACGGAAGATATGGCAGAAATAACTGTTCACGAATGAAACCTATGTCTACAGCAAACAATGGCCGCAATTGCTCTATGGAGCATCAGCACAGCACTCACAATAATTTTGTAGAACGCACAGGTAACGGTTGTAGCTGTAACTTCGAACAACGCATGAATATGCAAAATAGCATCCAGACAACAAATGACTGTGGTTGCAGTAATACTGCTTCTAATTACAACAGCAAAAGTATCGAATACGGTTGCAAAATCAGCAATGAACCTGTAGACCAGATGGCTCCAGGGATGAGTTTTGTTCCTTGGCAAAAATGGCAGGACGTTTATGATATTGACCAAGCGGTTAATTGCGGAACTATTTTTAAAGAGCTATACAAACCTTATGTAGGAAGGGGATGTTCAAAATGAAATGTGAAATGAGTAAAGAAAAACTGATGGATATTATTACAAAATCAAGTTTTGCCATGGATGATGTTAAGTTGTTTCTTGATACCCATCCCAATTGCAATGAAGCCCTTGAATACTATCAGAAGGCTAAAAAAATGCGCCAGGAGGCATGGGAAATGTACACCATCAATTTTGGACCTCTTTCGTCATACCAGGTAGACAATGATGATTATTGGGATTGGAACTTAGGACCTATGCCTTGGGAAGGAGGTAATTGCTAATGTATAGTTATGAAAAAAGATTACAGTATCCTGTAAACATTAAAATTAAAAATCCCAAAATTGCCCAGATTGTTATAAGTCAATATGGTGGTGCATACATCAATAACGTATGATTTTATTAACATTTCAGATGATAAACTGTTCTATTTATAATCATTATTATCCAAGTCATTTGCATTTACTGCTTCTTCAGTCTGACTTTTTATATTTTTAATTATCGGAAGCAGAAAACCCGGTATATTTACACCTATATCTTTGATATTTTCCAAAATAGATATAAGTTCATTGCAAACAATCCATACAGCAACCACACAGGCTATCAAAAATGTAAATGGAATGCTAATCCCAACTGTTCCTCCTGCATACCTAATCAACTCATCAACTACTGCCCCTACAATCACTAAAAGCCACATAGACACCTTCTTAGCAATTCCCTTAATACTTTTATACGAACTGATTGTATTATCCTTGCGATATTTAACAGCCATCAGCCCTGTAATATAATCAATTACATTGCAGCACACCATTAGCATAACCGGAATATATAATACCCCAAGCAACGAGGATAACACACTGCCTATAGCTACCCAAATCTTCTTCATTGTTTCTACTCTCATCTTAATCCACTCCAATCTCTTTTCTCTCTTTAATATTTCAGCAATTTCTTTAAAGCAACTGCTCCAATCTTCTTATTAACCTTCCAGCCAAGTGATTTTTTCCATTTCTTAATCGCATTATCAGTTGCCTTACCCCATTTGCCATCAATTTCATAATCCTTATAAAATCCTGCACTCTTCAACTGTCGCTGTATCATCTTTGTAACATACATATTGGTATTCGACTTTTTAAAATACTTTCCAATACTAGAAACACCTGCAACCTGATAATGTGGACTATCCGGAGAATTACTCCAATTTGCCCCGGCTTCAAATCCTGCCTTTTCCATAATAGAAATAATCTGCTTTGTTTCTTTATCATTGCTATTCCAGACAGCTTCCATTACACCCTTACTATTCTTTCGTTGCGGAATCAAATCAACAGCACACCTCTTAATATGTATACTATCAAGCGTCCATGTAACCTTACTGCCATTTCTTGCATACTTCTTCGCATATTTCTTTGGCATTCCTGCACCAACACAATTTGATACAGAGCGCCCCTGCCCATACAGATAATACTGTCTTTCAAGCGGTCTGTAGGTTTCTACAATAAGCGGATTGATTTTCTTCTTTTCAATCTTCTTTAATGCCCAATCAAGCATTACCTTAACCAACACATTTAATTCTTCTGTATCCCTAACTGTTTTTTTAACATCTGTCTTTTCTGCCATATTTGCTCTCCTTTTATTAATCCTATTTCCGTTGTTTGATGTAATACAAAAATGCTCCATTTGTATTGTCTGTGTTAATAACATATGGTGCTCTGCTTTTCGGTGTATACCATGCACCATTAATATTCTGACTTTCAGTTGATGCTATAGCCAATGATTTATAGGTTTTTCCCCAAAATATCTGCAACTGTTCATCATTATCATGCTTTTCCGCAACAAACAAAGCCGTTATGAGGTTATTTTCGTGACCAACCATTGAATATGTTCCCAATGCATTTGCTGTGTAGAAATTCAACTTATAATCAGGCCCCACAAACAAGTATATACCGGGTTGCTCGATATAATATTTTTCACCCGCACCAATCTCCACGTAATCTATTAACGGAAATAATGAAGCCAACGTGGTTACGTTTTTATCTAAATTCTCAATATACTCTGTATGATCGCTTATCGTCTTACCTACTTGTGAAAAATCATCTTTCCACATATTCCAACCATCAGCATAATTGATGGCATAATGATACATCACACCATTATAGGTTGCTTCAAAAGTAAATACTTTATAAGCTGAAATCAAATCTACGGTAACTAATTCTGCAAAACCCACATCAGTATCTTTTGACATTGAAATAGTTGGTATCTTTAACTTAATATCTCTGCCGTTATTATACTCTTCAAAAATATCTGCATATTTCGTTACACCATATTCTGCCATAAATGTTCCTATTTTAGTATTCGTAACATCTATTATTTTAGATAATCTGTAATCAACATCTACATATTCAAAACTCTTATTAGCTCCAATTTCAATAGTGATAAATTTAGCATCCAAAGGAATATCTATATTTTTATTCCCATCCTTGCCAATGCATAATTCAAAGCCAAGTTCTTCCTTACTTTCATCATAGAAAGTAATAGTTGCAGACTGATACTCTAAATCGGATGAAGCACCAGCACCTATACCATACAAAACAGGAGATACTATTTTTATATAGCCTCGTCCTTTGGTAGATATGTAATCACTTTTCTTTCCTTCATATACTTTAACAATTTCGTATACACTATCATTTACTTTATCATTTATGCTATTAATAGCATCATATAAACTATCATATACGTTATCGTCTACGCTCCTTGCTTCTATCAACTCAGAACCTATGTGTCTTATTGCTTCACCCACACTTCCATGAGCTGTTCCTGACGCATCAACCCTGGCATCTGCCAGTTCACCTGAGTTTCTTACCATAAACATAAAGACGCTGCCACCGTTAAGCTGCCCTGAGATACCTTTCCACAAGAAGCTTATGGTATCTCCTTTTGCCAGTTTTACAACAATCGTCTTAGACATATCTAATTCTAATGTTGCCGAATCCTTAGGTGAACTTTGCGAAATTGACAACTTTTCCACACCATTTACCAATACACGTGCACCATATTCAAAAGACGTATACTGAGTACAGGTTATTTGTGAATTGATGTCAAAAGCTAAAACATATGTTCCAGCTTCTAACACATTAACATTGCCATCTTCTAGGCTAATAAATTCCTGGTCAGCATTAATCACTGACACTGGAATTTTCATCTCTGTGGAGCTTAGGTCAATATTTGAAAATTGTGCTTCCACATACTTGTCATCTTCACTATAATCTGCAAGCAAATTGTCGATTCGTCCGTTCAACACATCAACAGCTTGTTTAACAACCTTATTCTTTAAAGCATTGTTGCTGACATCTGATAATTTATTATCGAAAACTCCTTCTGTCATATTCTCAATGTATTCCATTTTTTCGCTAATATCTTCAATATCAGTTTTTGATTTATCAACAAAACCATTAACATCATCAATCTTTTCTTTTACATCATCAATGTCTGCATTTATCCCATCTATGTCATTTTTTATCTCTTCGGTCAAATTATTTCGCAAATCATTTTCCCATTGCAAAAGTTCTTCGCTCTTTTTTTCAAATCTTCTCTCAATATATTCTTTAAGAGTCATCCTTTCACATACATGATATTTAACCCAACATTCCCCTGCATCATATGCACCTTCTAATATAATGCCCATACTTCCTACCATTTTTGTGCTTGGTACGTAAGGCTTTTTTATGCGAAGTGGTAATTCCTGATCATGAACATCATTAAGAGATACCGGACCATCTGCCGGATTATCTTTATTATATATATTATAAAAATATCCTACCCTAAGTCCCTTTATCTCATCATCATCCGTAACTGATTCTGTAACCTTTTTTATACTCTCTATAATAATATATCTAGAATCATCTATATCATCATTCATGTCTTCCTTTGTCATAGTATTAGCATACCCAACCCTCTTTGCCTTATATTCAATCACCTCGTCAACATATATGGCGTCATCTATCTTGTTGATTTCATCCAATAAGATTCCATACTCATCAGATGAACTAATCTTTTCATCATTGAAAAGTGTTTCTCCAACATGGACTTTAAAAAATACAGTATGTAATATTCTTTTATCGTCACCGTCGATTCTTATAATCTGTACAGCATAAACAGAATCGCCCGCGTATGTTGTATCCTGGCTTCCAAATTTGTAGTAAATTCTGCTGTCTTCTAATATATAGGCAGCATTTAATATGACAGTATCATCAGCCTTAACACCTCTGATAACTGCAATATCCGTAAGAGCATTAAGTTTAATTTTTTTAGAGCCATCTGTTAAAGTAACATATAAAAATCTACTGTTTCGCTCTCCCTGCACCACATTAATCTGTTTATCACATCCTGCACTTGAAACATCAAGGCTAAGGTCATAACTTATATATTCATCCATATTCTCACTCCCTTCCTTACTCTATGGTAACAAAAGACAGGAGAGTATCTCTACCCCCCTGTCTCTTCGGATATGTTTAAAAATAATAATATTAACCTGTGAACTACCTATGAAACTACTCTATCCATTTTTTCAACTGCTTGTCTAATTCCTCAAGAGATTTCCAATGCCCTGTATCAAAAAGTTTCTTTCTGATTTTTCTTCTCTCATCAAAGTTCTTTGTACCATAAGCCACATTTAGATACTGCTTTTTAAGCTCCGCAATCTCCCACATTGTAAAAGTCACATTTGAATCATCATTACCCTTATCATCCATGTAAAGACCTGATTTCTTCATCTGCTTAATAGTATCTTCCTTGGAAATATCTCCTGCAAAATAATTATCCTTTAGCACTCTTGTAAGTTTTGTTCTTATGTTGGCTCCTGCTTCTTTTTTAATCTTTTCTTCAGGATAATCCGGATGTTTCCTATAGACTTCCTCTTTCGCATCCTGAATCAATTCATCTAAAACAGCATTTTTACCGTCCAAATAATCATTAATCTTGTCTGTATCAGTAATTTCAAATCCCATGCCTTCCATCAATGAATCCCATATATTACTGAATGTCTTACCTTTTTCTGCCGGTATGAGATTATCATTAACAAAATCACGTCCTAAATTCATGGCAGCCTTAACATCCCTAATAACATTAGTAACCGGTATACCGGTAAATGCTGATACAGAAGAAGCAAATCCTAATAGTCCATCCTGTACAACAGAATAATCCACCTGATAATCCTCATTTCTGACACTTTTAATCAGTTCTTGAGACAGCACTGACAAGTCACCCAGAGAATCCAGCATATCAGATATCAAAGAAATATCCGTTCTTTCAACATCATAGCCATCTAAGAGATTAGTTATATCTCTTACAAACGGAATCCAGGTCAAAGGATTCCACTCACCTGAAAATGTAGGTTTTTCACCTATAGCCTTACTGGTAAATGCCTTGGCGTACTTTTCCATGTAACTCTTATCCTCGTCCCTGTCATTTCTGGCTGCAGCCACCAGTGCGTAAAGCAATGCATTGGTAACAACATTCAAAGTCAGAGAACCTAATACCCTGGCACCATACTTTTTACCGGTACCACCTCTTAGTCCATCTACGAGCATATTGTAGGAAACTGTCGGCTCTGCCATGAAAGCAGTAACCATCTTTGCCATAGTTGATTTAGAACGCATATGAGAACTCTTAGACATAACCGAATCATAAACCTGTGTCTTATTTATAATCTCATCAAAACGCATGGAAGCCTTTTCAAAAAACTCAGGTTCATTTCCTTTATATCCTCCCAGGTCCTTAGTCTCATTCTTTACAGCATTCCAAATGGTACACCATGCTATCTCATCCATCTTGCCAGGAAGCTGTGCCAATTTACTGTCATCCACCTTTTCTTCTATGGCTTCAAACAGATTGCCCGCCCTTTTTCCAACAATGTATTCTGTAGTGCCTGCACCTAACCCGGTATCATAACCGCCCATTTCCTTGATAACTGCCACACCATTGTACTTCTTGCATTCTTCCCAATATTTCGAGCTTATCTTAATGCCATCAAAATACTTTGGATTAATAATGGCAAATGCCCTGCATAATGAAGAAGGCTGTTGAACAACAACAGATGCCGACATATAGGTTTTAGCCTTCTTAAATCTGCTAAGCATCTTAGAGTAAATGTTTTCCATTGGATCTGCCTTAACTCCGCCATTCAGCGCTATTATAAAATTCTTAAAGTAATTAACAGCCTTATCGCCATGCGTTCCTGCTAACATCTGTTTAACAGAAGCACCTACACCAGTCTTCCTGCCTGTCTCTTCATCCCTGAAAACTTCCACATAGTTAAACACCTTATTCATGTTATCCTGCGCAATTGCCAGTGCATTATATGTAATCATCTCATTAATGTGCTGTCCTGCTGCCCTTGTGAACTCTCCCACAACAATCGGACTTACCGCTTCATCAGTCAGGTTCTTCGAAAAGCTCTTTGATAAAAGACTAGACTCAACATCCTGATGAGCAGTTGCACTATGTTCAATGTATGAATCAACAGTCTTATATGGGAAATAATAACTCTCATCATATTTCTTCAAGCCATACAACTGCATGGAAGTTTCATTTCCAAGCTCGGCCATATTATTAGAAAGATAATCCACCACTGTGTCAGCATATGCTTTCTGCTCGTTTGTAAGGAAACTGCCAATCTTGACCATGTCAGATGCATTTACATGATAACTTCTCTGCTGAGTAATCTTCTTATCAATGTTAAGATGTTTCTTATCCTTCCATTTAACCTTATCTTCTAAAACAATACCACCCTGAGTCAGATGATGTGCTTTCTGTCTGATATTTTGCTTTTCACGATTATTGGTTGCATAGATATACAAAGCCTGTTCTGCATTAAGCTCTATGCCATCACCGATTTCTACGGTCGCCTTATGATTCCACTTATCATAATGGTACTTGTCCTTAGTCTCCATCATAAAGATTTTTGCCTTATAAATGTTCTTTCCGGCTTTATCCTGACCTCTGAGCACATCATTAAACAGCTTCTCTGAAGTACTTCCAAGTCGCTTAAAGAAATATACAGGTGTCAGATTATTATAAAGTGCTTCCTTAATGCCCTCGCCATGTTCTAAGTATTCACCATACTGCCCCTTTTCTTCCAGTTCACTAAGCATCTTGTGAGAAACACTCTCAATACTTTGTTTTCTTCCATTAATCTCGATTTCATTCTCATTCTTAATAATCGTGTCAAAATGTTCCACAATGTCTCTTACAGTTTTAAGTTCTGAAACTGTAAGCTGTGACAATCTCTTTCCTGCAATAGTGTCTCGCAAGGTATCCATCATATGTTCCACGTCCACATCATACTGACCCTGAAGAACATAATTTACCTCATTACCATTCTCATCCGTAATTTTGGTATTAAGTGCTGCATAAGCCACCTTCAAATCATCCAGTGCACTGTTGCTGAATACACTTGTATCATTCATAAATAACTGGCAAAACTCTGCTGTCTTTTTAAGGAATCCCTGTGGTGCGTGTTTTTGATTAGTAGGTTTAACAACCATGGTATTCAAACGTTTTACAGTTCTAATTATACCATTACGAAGTTTTTCCTTATCCCTTGTGGTCCATACTGAATCTTCTCTGTTCTTAATGTTGGCCACACGCTGGTTCATCAGATTTTCATATCTAATCTTCAACTGCTGCTCTCTGTCTCTTCTTTCTTTAAGCCACTGTTTTTTAGCATTTCTCAAATCTTGAATCTGACCTTTTCTAAACTCCTTAATCCTGTTAAGATATTCCACTCTTACCTTGCCTAACTGCTTATCATATTCTTCCTGCTTTGCTTCCAGGCTGTTCATATCTGTTTTATTCTTAACCTCAGGAAGTCTGCCATACTCAGCCAGGACCTCTGTTGCACTGTACAAGGCTGAATCTTCAAAATCAAATCCCCAATCATTGACATAATCATTAGACAGATTAAACACAGCTGTCTCCAGTTCTGCCGGCATGTCCTCTATGGATACATTCTCCTCAAAAGTTTCCGGATACAATCTGCTTAGTTCCTTCCACTTAGTATCCAGTGCCACACCTGTACCGTTATTCGTGACAAAGACCTTGCCAAAGAGACTCCTTCTCCAATCTTCAAACTTTAAACCTGTGGTTCTGTATACTGCCATGGCCTGGTCTTCTGTAAGTCTTATCCTGGTATTCCTCAATTCATCAAGAATGCCTTGTGCATAGTCCGTTCTCTTAAGGTCTGACTTCTTTTCATTCAATGCTCTGTAGGTAATCGATTTTAATTCATCAATCATCTCTCCCCTGCTCATCTGTTCATCTGCTGCCCTTTCAAAGACTGCTTTAACAGATGCCTTAATCTCATCCTTACTAAGAATTGTTTTTGTTTCCTTAATCAGCTTATTCGTCAGTCTGTCTATTCCTCTGTCACTGACCTTTTTTATGCCAACACTTTCTAATATCTGATTCTGATACTCAACAGCCTGCACATAGTCAACACTGTCCGTCAATGCTCCCTCATACAATTTTAAAGATGAATCACGATTCTGTCTCATCACCCGGTTATCCAGATAATCATTGATTTTATCCTTGAACTGTGTTATATTTTCCGCATAAGAGTTCAAAGAATTCATGACGCCGGGTGATATCGCCTTGGGGACCTCTGTTTTCAATGAACTCTTTCTATATAGACAATTGAAGTCTGTATAATAATCATTGGCCTCCAATGGAAATATCGTTATTGTAGAATGATTTTTTCTGCTGCTTCTATCTGCAGTTATTACATTACTGTATAATTCTATGACAGCTGACCATTTATCTGTTAACTGTATAGCTAATCTTGGCTTTGATGTTTCACGATTATTATCATATATTGCCATTGGGTCTGCCAGCTTTTCAAGTAATTTAACCCACTTTTTATGTCCTAATTTATGATAGTTTATCGCTTTGTTATATACATTATCATTCTCTGCCTGTTCTTCTGCCACCATGTTTGCATATGCATGAGTTGGTATCAATACCAGATTTCTTTCCTCTATTCCCAATAAATCCTGATAAATCTTTGGAAGTTTACCAACTGAGTAAAATCTGTCAAATCGAATTTCACTGCGTTGTTCAATATTCTTCGCAAGGCTTTCCAATTCCTCTGTACTCTTTAATGAATTATCATTCTTATATTTTTCACTATTATTCAAAATCTCTCTATATGCTTCTAAACTCTCGCTGTTACGGTTCTGATATCGTAGCCCTTCTATATCGGATTTTCCTCTTGTTCTGCCAAAATGATTCATTACATCTTCTGAAAGCGAATCACCATAATAATCCTTGACTTCATTCAGAAAGTCTGATACTTTAAGTTCAAAGAAAGTGTTCAACTTAGCAGTATTTTTAACTGCGGGAGTTGGGGCATTACCGCCCAGCACTTTCTTTTTTGCTTTTGCAGCATAAAGTCTGTTTACTTCATATTCTCCTTCATTGAATGTATTCACAACTAATCTATAATAATAATCTTGTCCTTGTTTATTTGACAATTTTCCCATCAAAACAAAAGCACTGTCTGCATTATTTCTTTCTCCGATTGCCTCGTTAACATTTATTCCATATTTGATTGCATCACCTATGTTTAATGTAACAAACACTGAAGCCTCATTAACCCTTCTAGCTATACCATGTCTTAATCTTCTTTTAGAAACTTCAATATCTCTGTCTGTGTCTTCATTATGAATCGTAGCAATTTCTCCATCAACAATTACTTCCTTGTCCTTTTTTAAGTTATTCATTGCTTCATTAAGAATATCAGCTCTGCTATTATATTCTGATAATTGTACATTGCTCAGAACCGGAACTTTCATATCAGGTTTCATTATTAACTCATTATAGGAATAATTTCCACTTTGATATTTATCTGTACCATCTCCTACCTTGAAAACATCTTCATATACATCCAAACTGTCACTATTACGGTTCTGATATCGTAGTCCTTCTATATCGGATTTTCCTCTTACTCTACCCAAATGATTGTTTACATCTTCTGAAAGTGAATCTCCATAGTAGTCCTTGACTTCATTCAGAAATTCTGATACTTTTAATTTACGGAGATCAGGGAAGCCATCAGCATTAGCTGTAACGCCAGTCGCTATACGAGCGGCGCTGGTCTCCCTTTTTTGTGCTTTTATACTATACAATCCATCAATATAAAACACTCCCTGATTATTACCTTCATATCGGTTTACCACCATTCGATAATAATATGTTCCACCTGACAATTTATTGTTTGATTCCAGTTTTCCCATTATTACATAAGCACTATCTGCATTGTTTCTTTCGCCTGCTGCAACATTGACTTTAATGCCATTTTTTATAGCTTCTGCTATATTTGCACTTACTAATTTAGTTGTTCCGGTTCTGTCATTAACCAAACCATGTTTCAATGCACCCTTTGTGACAAGAATATAGTCTCCAGTATCATTATTCTTAACTGCTATATTTCCGTTATACACAATTGTATTTTCTTCTTTCTTCAAATCTGAAAGTATAACTTCAATACATTTTGATATTGTAAGATGCTTATAGTCTCTTCTTGCTCTTGTTACTATCATATCAGGCTTGTTAATCAGCTCGTTATATGAATAATCTCTACTTTGATATTTATCTGTGCCATTTTCTGCTTCTTCTTGTGTCTGTCGCATTTGAAATTTTTCATTGCTATTTTCAGAATTGTTAGATATACTGTCATTGGAAGAAGCTCCCCATCTACTGGAATTGCTATTAGCAAAACCGGTATAGTGGTTGCTTCTTTCTTTTATTTTTATCCTGTCTATGTTTACAATATCATATAAATACAGTCTATTATTTTCGTTAGCAATCACTACTTCTGCTCTATAATCACTCTTACCAACTCTAATATAAACTTTACCTCGTGCAAAATCTTCAATGTTGTCTTTTCTATTATGTTTATTTTTTTCATTAACATAATTTCTTGACGCTATTACTATTTCATCTGCATTATTAGACATTCTTAATTTGTCTACATATAATTTTGTTCCATATATTCGTTGAGAATATTTAGAGCGCAAATATTCTTTTCTTCCCTTAGTATTCATAAATATACTATTATTTCCAACCTGAATCCCAGTAGCGAACTTTGTTTTTAAAACTTCCTTTACCTTCTTACTCCATTCATTTTTTGAAATTCCATCAAGTATGTCTTCCTCAATCTCAACAAATGGCGTATTATTCTCATCATAACGTATCTGAAATTTTTCATTGCTATTTTCAGAATTGTTGGATATACTTTTATCAAAAGATGTTTCAGAGGCATTAGCCGTTTGGTTTTTACCAACAAGAGCTAAGTTCCCCTCTGTAACATCTTTTATTTTTGTTATATCTTTAAACTGTCTTCCATTTTTTGTTATTTCCACGTTAATTATTCCCTCAAAGAAATTGTGTTCTACCTCAAATAATATTTTATAATAATCAAAGCCACCTATATTATTTTTATGATAATGACCATCTTTACCATCAGGTTGATTTCCTAGAAATTCACTAATTTCCAACATATTGTCTAATTCTCCTGCTGCCTTCATTTTACTGTCAAAAATATATTCTTCCTTAATTGGTTTACGTGAATTAATATATTCTCCCTTTCCCTTTGCATGAACGAACATATTTTTTCCTTCTTTTCCAACAACTTTTCCTTGGAATCTTCTTGTTATGATTTTCTTTGCAATACTAGGAAACTCACTTCTTTCCTTACCTTCAAATAAATGTTGCTCTGTATCTACATGAACATATTGTTTTCCGTCTTTAAATTCTCTAATACTAAACCTTTCATTCGAGCTGTTTTTATTCGTATTCCTTATATTTTCACTAAAATCTTCCAGTGACTGAGACATTTGAAATTTTTCATTGCTATTTTCAGAATTGTTAGATATACTATCTCCAAGAGGAGAAGCAAGAGCGTTTCGGACGTCCGATCTAGGGGCTTGTACATCTAGAGCTTGCGTAACTCTTTTTTTTATGTATGTACTGACAACCCATAGTTTTTTGTACTTATTATCTGCTGCAGTTATAACAACATACTGTGTTCCATTTATTTTCTTACTGAACTTTATCATCTTTGCCGGATTATCACTACTATCCCTAAACTCACCAGAATAATCTAACTCTGTGCTATCGCTCTTTTTCACAAGCTCTGCATTATCATAATTTTCTATGACATATTTCATCCTTGCCACATCATCTGACTTTGCCATTGTGTTGTCATGTGTTCCATCCACACCATGTCTCTCACATATATGCTTATATGCATTAGTATTTATGTTGTTTGTATAACCTGTAATATCTATTCCTGCTATATTCTTAAAATCTTGTATCTGTCTGCTTGTGACATCACTTATATAGTTTCTTTTAAATTTATTATCACCGGCTACTACTTTTTCATAGTCACTTTTGATTTTATCATCCACACTATCAAGATAGTCCTGTATTACAGTCTGTTCGTTATATGGATAACTATTTCTATCTTGTAATTTTATACCAGTAGTTTCTACATTTTCAAAAATGTTCTTCTGAAATTTTTCATTGCTATTTTCAGAATTGTCGGATATACTACCTGTAAAGGTAGCAGATGAAAGCTCGTTTTGGACGTACGCTGAAGATTTCTTTGATTTATTAGGCACTTTCATTGTTGCCTTATTTTTATATTCTGTTACAATCTTCAATTTTTTTCTTTTTGTATCCGGAACAGCTTCAACAACATAATACATGTCATTGTCAACTTTTATACTCAATTCAACATTTTGTGCTTTACTTCCATCACGATTTTTGTATTTTTTCGAAAATTCTCCTTTTTTAATGTCCGTATAATTTTCTATCAAATATTCTATATGCTGAATTTCTGATATATCTGAAAATAGTTGATCTGCATTTCCCTTACTACCATGTCTGTTATTTATATGTACAATCGTGTCAGAATCTATTTCATTACTATAATCAGATACATCTATACCTGTTATTTTTTTAATATCATATGCCAACCTCCTAGAAATTTTTTCACTAATTTCAAAAGATTCCCTTATATTCGGATTGTTAATACTACGCTTTACAAAATCATCCAATTCCTTATTTTTAGTATTACGATAAGCTCTCTCATTAAAAAGAACTTCCTTATTCTGTTTTCCTGGCATAGTTTTCACATTCTCGCCAGCATCCTCCAGGGCTGTACTCCACAGTTCTCTCATCTCTTTTGCATATTCCTGAAGAAGTCGTGCTTCCTGCGATATTGTGCCTTCCTTGAAGTTTCCATCTCTATTCAGTATTTCCCTGCAGGCAGTTTCTATTTTTTTGACGAAATCAAGGATTTTATCTCTTAACTTAACAAATAGACCTTTATCCTTTTTTGCAAGCTCTCTGATTGAATTTTCATCTGCAAGCATTGTTTCAAAACTTCTGGCTGTTATTTCACTCTTGGCTCTCTCTTCTAATTTTGTTCTTGACAGTTCTGATAACCCCTTTGACTTTCTGTCTTTCCTTATCTTCTCTTTTTCCCTGTTGATTATTTCATTAATGTCCATTCCTGTCTTTTCTGCCAGCTTATTAAATGCAAACTCCTGCAGTTTGGCATACTCACTATGCGAAAATTCCTCTATGTAATGTGTCAATTCATGTGCCAGGGTGACAATCATTATATTATTGCCTTCATTCTCACTTAGCATACCGGCATTAATATCTATACGGATTGTATTTGTATCAGGATTATAACTGCCATTTTCTCCTACATACCTGCCATTCTCATCTGTTGTGCTGGCGAAAAACTCATAATTTGCATTTGTTATCCTGCTTAATACTCCGGCTACATCAACTGCTGCTTTTTGTATCTTATTAAGGTTCTTCTCATTAACCTTATCAAAAATAACCACACCATTTTTAGAATTCTTAACCTTCTTGATTTCAGATGCCTTTTTGTTAATCTTCTCCATATACATCTGTTTTCCTGCTTCATATGCAAGCTCAATCTGCTTATCAGTAAGATGGAAGCCTATGTTTTCATCCTGCAGTGCTGACTGAATACCAAGATTTTTCATACCATAGTTGTACACATTATTATATGCATAGGCAAAATTATCTACTGAACCCATTCTTCCACCTTCATCATACGCCCTGAAGAATACCTTTCTTTGTTCAGGCTGATATTCATTACCATACAGATACAATTCCACTATATCTCTGTCTGCCACTACATCATCCATATCATACTGGGTATGCTTTCCCTCATCTGTTCTGACTGCTGCTACTGTCTTTCCATCCTTATTTACTACCAATGTAGTGATGTTAAACTTATTATCCGCATCATTTATCAAATGAGCACGACCACTAGTCACATATCCATCTTCCGTTTTTGCGTCCATATCAGTTTTTATGCTTTCCTTTACGGAATTGTCTGTCTTATTATCAAAACTCTCTTTTTGTGTCATTTTTGCTAATATCTTTGCATTTCCATAATGTCTCGAACTGATATTTCTATCTATGTCATTAACCCATTTCTGTCTTGTTTCACTCTTATTCTGCAATTCTTCGGATACCTGATTAATAACGTCTATGTTCTGCCTTCCAATTCTTGATATGGCTCCTGTCTTTCTGCTGCCGTTTACCTTATTCCATACTTCACCGGCAATAATCTCTCTGTTGCCTTCCTCTACTCCCAGTTCTGCCAATCTCTGCTCTATTGCAGGAATATATGCTTCCCTGTTTGCCAAATCTCCCTTTTGAAATTCAGATGACATTGCAGATGTTAATAAATATCCGACTGCTGCACTGTCTTCCACATTTGTATTTTCCATTAATTTATAAATGTCACTGTCTGTATCATAGTTATTTTTTATAAAATTCTGCAAATCAGACACCGAATTGTTATCTATGGCACTTTGGCCATACCTGGCCATTTTTCTATAATTGGAATTTGAAGCATAACCAATTGTTCCTGCCCCCAATCCCATAACTCCGCCGGATAATGCACCACCTAAAAAACTTTGTGCCACACGCATTCCTGCATTTTTTGCCACTTCCTTATTGGCATCCTTTTCTGTATATCCATTCTTGAGCAATTCATTATACAGTCTGCTGTATTCACTCTTGTCTCCTAACACTATCTGCTCTGCTATGATATTGGCAAGCTCCGTATTTACCTCTTCCGTTCCTTCTATTCCACCTTGTATTAACGCATTATAAGCTATTTTATATGCTTTATCCGGATTAACTCCATCTATCAGTTTATCAAGCGAAATGTTCTCAAACACAACTTCTGCCGCACCGGCTATGGTCCCCAATGCCAGAGCTTCATTATCGCTTGCTCCATTTTTCTTTGCTTCCACATATGTACTCGATCCGGAACTTGCACCGAACTGTGTCAGCACCAATGGACTTGCAGCTTCCATGGAAGCCTGCAGTGTTGTCTCTCCAACTCCTGCCGCAGCTCCCAAACCCATAGTAGCCATTGATGTTGCCAGTATTGCTCCATAATCTGCCAGGCTCATTCCTGTACTGTAAAGAAATTTACCTGCATTTGAATCTATGTCTGATGACACTGAATCTCTTAAACCTTGTGTTTTTTGTGCCGCAGGATATATTCTTGTACTGTCTACCGGAATCTTATTATCTCTAAATATATTTCCTGCACTCTGCAATAATATATCCGTTGCCTGCGGAATCGAACCGACAAGATTATTTAATACTGATTTTGCCGATTTTACGATATTCGAACCACCTTCACTGTATGCCTTTTCATATATGGCATCACTTTTTTCCTGATTTTCCTGTTCCATAATACGATAGACAACATCTGCTGCAGTTTCATGATTCAATGCATACTTTTCCTCAATATTGCTTACCAGGCTGTTTATCTGAACATCATCTAACTGTTTGTATCTGTCAGATGTTTTTATGCTGTTCTCAACCTCTTGTTCTGCGCTTTCACGTGACAATCCTTCTTTTTCAACAAGGTGATTTATCTGTGCTTCTTTTGCCTCATCAGTAAATATTACATTTTTGTTATATGCATTTCGTACATTTTGTGCATCAGTGCCAATTCTATCAATCACTTTATCCAAATACTGGGTTCTTGCCTTTGCATATCTGTCCTGCTGTTCTTCTATCTCTCTATTAAGCGTTATCTTTTTATTATATGTATCATAATCTGATTTTCCCAAACCTGTCTTATCTGCATAATTTCTAGAATCATATGGCAAAAGAGTTGCACCTATGTCGTTACGTTCTTTAACTTTATTATCGATATTGTTTTTACTTTCTTCCATTATCTGTGCATAATCATCTTCTGTTGCCTTTGATTCTATATAACTCTTAAGCCACTTGTTTTCCCTCGTCTTTTCTAATCGGTTATCATCCGTAACACTATCCTTGTTCCTTTTTAATGTGTCTGTAAGTTCACTTATCTTCTTATTGCCATATTTAGACTCCATCAGATTGTTATAATACATATCGTACATACTTTTTGCTGTCTGGGTTTCCATGTCCCTGCCTGCAAGATACGCATTACCGGCACTCATAAGTGTATTTTTTTGTATGTTAGCGGCATTCCCTGTTCGATTCTCTGTTTCGCTTAACATGGAATTTGTAAGCAATGAACCACCTTTCGTATTATTTTCTAACACTCCCCTGATGTTACTTAAATATTTAATAGTTGTGTCCAATGATTTGGCATATGCATCATCATCTCCATATTGTGCGCGTAAATCTTTTGCACGTGACAGATAATCATTTATTTCTTGTTTGTTTCCGGTAATTGTTTTCACTGCTTCAATATCGCCTGCTGATTTTATTAAGGTGCTGTTAATATTGCTAATATTTTTTGAAAGATTTGTTGTATTATTAATCAGACTTTTAACTTCCTCATCTCTTACCAGGTTTCTATCTGATGGTGCATAAACTCCACGTGCCAACTCTAAATCCGACTTATTGCTACTTTCATTCTTTTTCTTAGGTGCATATTTTCCTCTTGCCAATTGTAAATTACTCATTTTTATCCCATATGTGCCAATTATCCTTAGAAATAATTGGCACATTTTCCTTTCATATTATTTTTTATTTCCCATAAACACTGTCTAATGCTTCTTTTATATAATTTTGCAGGTATTTACTATAATCTTTTTTCGTATAAGTATAATCGCTATTATTCTTTTTAGACTCTTTTACAAAATCAGAAAATCCAAGCAGATTTTCTGCTGCACCTGAAAAACCATTATTCGTCAAAAAATCCTTTGTATTCTGATAGTACTTGTAATCATTTGATGTAACAGTAGGTCTGGTTGCAGAAGCTTTCGGTGTATATGTCGAATTAGTTGAACTTGAAGAGCTGTTGTTCTTCTCCGTTTGTATTGTCTTATTAGTTTCTGTAGTATTTTGTACAGCATTATGATCCCATTCACTATTGTATACATTACGCATATAATCTCTATTATTTGACCATCTGCTGTAAGCTTCACTATCCATATTGTTATATGTATCTAACTTGTTATACAGCTCATTAGTTTCTGTATCATAATTTGTTCTGGACTGTGCATACAAATCAGGCACTATATCATTGAGCTGCTGCAAATAACTGTTATATGCCTGCTGACCTGCAGTCTGCACATAACTTGAACCATATCCTCCTGTTAATGTAGATGCATTTGCCTGGCTTTCCTGCATAGCCTGATTCCCCAATGCCTTATATTGTTTTGCATATTGTTGATATAAAGCGTCCTTATTCATATCATAGCTAAATTTTCTGTTATTTATTGTATTTAAAGTATTATCAATCTGTGACTGATACTGACTCTCATAAGGTTTTTCTGCTTGTGTCAATGCATTCTTTATCTTTTTGGAAACCTTGCTTTTTGTGTAAGTTTTACTCTTGTTACTCGTTGTTGTAGTAGCCTTTGAATAACTGCTGCTAGATGTTCCGCTGCTTGTCTGACCTGTTAATACTTTCTTTGCCATTTATGTTTCCTCCTCACTATTACTTAATACACTCTCACTCAAATTATCCTCGTCTATGTTGTAGAGAACATATCTTAACTGTGAATATAGATTATTCACATAACTGTATAATGTATCTAAATCGCTTTCAGCATCACCGGTTCTAGATGGTGGTGCTGATACTTTAAATGTTGCCATATCTGCCTTCACTCCCTTCATTTACCAGTCTTTGGATGGAATGTATTCTACATTCACCTTCCCCCTCAAATTTCAATCTAAACTTTTCACATCTTCTGGGTTTGAATGTAATACTTGATGTACCTTCATACTTTTGTCCCTGTTTAGAAAAAATCATATTCCATACATCCTTATTATCGTATTTAACATAAACCGTAAGCGAAGCCATTCTTGCCAGCTCATATCTCATTCCTAATCTTTGTATGTATTTATGTTCTATGGAATTGTTTTCTATCAGACCTGTTTCTGCATACCACTTTATACCACGACCATATATTCTCAATCCATCTATATTTTTACTCTCAGGAACTTCATTGTATTCTGAAGCTATATAATCACTTATTTGGGCTCCTTCCAGTTTTTCACGTCCTGTCAGCCTAAAAATTCTATTATCGTCCGTTACAGCAAACAGACTTCCACGCATGTTAAAAAATTCATTAGGATTTATGTCATTTTCCTTATGCCACATTCCCTTTTCACAATCATATACAAACATTTTTCTGACACTGTTTTCTAACATTGACACATAATATTTTCTTTCAGATGTTCCTGCTACAGCTGTCTCAAATTCCTTTTCCCCAAGTTCTTCTGATATCAGAACAGGCGTACTTCCGTCAAATCTTACTATCCCATCTCTGCTTTTATAATAAATATATCCGTTTAAATAACAGATACTCTTTGCACTGCCTTTCTCTACACCTTTGTAAAATGATTCACTTAACTGATAATTGGATGGTTTTGTTCCATACATACATATAATCAGGTCTTCCTTAAAAAAATATGGTTCTCCATTATATGTACACGCTCCGGTAAACTCACCCTCACTTCCTATAGTCACTGCGTATGAATCATTTGCAAGTCCGGCATAACAGTACCAGCTTGTGGCATCACCCTGTTTACATGCATATATCTCGTGCTTATCATTTGAACATCCCCATATCCTGTTGTTACTAACCGTCATATAATCCATATCCGGTATTCCTTTTTCTACTTTCAGCCTTCTGCAGATACTGCTTGTACTGGTATTATCTCCCCAGGGAAAACCTATATTAGTACTCAAACTATATATTCTGCGTTCCGTTGTTGTTACTCCGTCTGTAGTTTCCGTTTCCTCACTTCCTACCCTAAAATAACCCGGTGTATCTCTTAAGACGCTTAAAAAGTCTGCACCTACATTCGAAAAAATCATTCCAACATCACATTCTTTTGCAACCACATTGTCTACCTTTGTATATTCCTTAAAATGCTCAATAAAGTTCCAATAACTTTCAGAGACAGCCGATTTCTTTATTTCATTACCATTATCATCTAATGCCTGCATCTTGATATAGTCCCCCTTTTTTATTGCATTGACTACATTATCCGCTTCCTCTGTACTACTCTCAGTTCTCCACAATGTTATGTACAAATCAATTTCAGACCACATAGAAAGTGATTCCGAATATGATTCTATTTTCAACGAATTATCATTACCTATTGTTCCGTAATACACCGGGTATGAAGTCTTGCTTCCATATTCCTCAACAAGTTTTTTTGAACCTAACACCAATGACCACTTGTAAATGTCCTGTTTAGAATCATTTTCCTGATAATATACAGTTTTCTTTTCATCATAACCTGGGTGTATTGTGTAGGCACTCGTTATATAATCTGTTATCTTCTTGTCTTTTTCTTTCATATTACCTGATGTAAACATATTGCTTACAGCTGTTGTATCTGGCAAAACAATAATTCTATTACCATCTATATCCGACAGATATGTATTCAATGATGTAACACCACCTACATATGTTCTTTCATATGTCATTTTTGTTATCGTTCCATCTTTTGTGTTGTACATCACTTTATCCGGAAATATAACAATATATGCTCCGTACACAAACATATTTTTTTCACCGGCTTCTAATGTTACATTTTCAATCTGTTTTCCATTTTTATATAGACCTGTAGTCAAAACCATATACACATCATCATTCATTGATACAACGCCATTTATTTTCTTTTTCGTCTCATAAACCATTCTCTGCTTGCGGGTTCCTAACAGCGGATAATAATCAGATGTTGTATTTTCCATATCCCTGAAATATCCCTCCGGTATAAAAAATGTATCATTAATCCCTCTAAATTCATTAGTATCCACAACCTTTTGTGGTATTACATTTAACTCTGGTAAATACATGCTACCTTTTTCAACCCGTAACCTAACATTACGAATCTTTCCTCCTTGTATTTTTCTCTTAAACGCTTGATAATTCCTATTAATCTCAATTCATATCTCTATAAAGAATATCCTCCGATACTTATAGGCATATGTGTACTGTGCCACATAAGTTCAAAAGAACGATATGCTCCATTAAACAATGCCATATTGTTATTGTATCTGTCATATTCCTCGTTATATCTGTCTATCTGTGCTGCTATGTATAACCTGTACACATCCGAATGTGCTCCTGAAGCTATCAATTCTGTTTCATTAGTGAGTTCCTCTTTTTCAATATCATTTTCACAATAATGTTTTTGTACAATTTCATCTATTATTCTGTGTTCTAAATCCTGAAGCCATCCGATTTTATCTTTTCGAGCATAATTATTAGGTTTCAGATAATCTGTTTCTTCTATTATTTCTGCCACTGTTTTATTCTTCATTTCATCACCTTCTATTTTTTTAACATTATCTTCCTGGCACTATCTTTTCAAAAAAACGGAGAGTGGATTCCTCCACCCTCCGTAAACTACTGCAATATGTTTTATATGCTCCAAAAAAGTACCTACAACAACAGTTTGTCTTATATTGTTTTTTGCAAGCTCTTAAACATATTATTCTAATTAGCTGTCTGCTCCATAATATATCTGTCGGCTTCATCACGACTTCTTTCACTGTTATCATATGTTTCAAGAACATATCGAGGAACCTTTACCTTGATGCCTCTCTGAATCTGCCAGGCTCTGCCGTTAACAATAATCAATATATCCTGTTCTTTCGTGCCTCTTAGCTTAGGAAATGTTACTTCTACCATTTCTTCTTCTGCTGCTTTTATTTTCTTGCTTTCTGCCATAATTAATATCCTCCCTAGTTGGCCGTCTCAATTTTGCTAAAGTCCTTTGAGCATACTTCAGCTCTGACAATATTTAATTCATTGAGAATCTTTGTAGCATAACCGGTTACCTTCCAACCTACTGAACCTCTCTGGTTAAGTGCATCATCCACACCACTAGAACCTACCTGTTTAATAATCATTTCCATATTCCCACCATCCATCTGTACTGTTCCATATGCATCTGCACCAATAAACAATACTCCGAATACAGCAAGATCATCAGGACATGTTGTGTCCTTCCAAATCTTGCCCTGTGGTGTAACTACAAAACGGACACCATATAATTTTCCAATTTCACCATTATAAATTTTTTCATTATCCTTGTACTTGACCACATCAATAAAGTCCGTATGTGTTGTAACATCATGTTCCAAATCAGGATGAATGATTCCAATATAATCTGTTCCAATAGTCTGTGCCTTATTCTTTTTAAGAATAGTCTTACATTTTGAAATAAGATTAGGCGTTAAATTACAAGTGATATCAAGTGTTTTTCTTGTAAGCACTTCTGTACCATCTGACTTTGGTGCATAAACAACATTTGTACCTGTCATAAGTTCATCTCTTGTAACAGTGTCAATGGTGAGTGCTCCCTGATTACCATGTTCTCTTGTAAGTTCAATCACCATAGGATCAATAGATTCCATTTTTACTCTGTCTGTAATTACTGTATAATCACCATACTGTTCTACAGTCGCTTCTACATTATCAATCTGTGGTTTATTACCAACAGGTGTAATTCCTTCCTGAAGCGGTGTTGTTGCGGGTCCGTAAGGTTTAAGACGTCTCCATCTTACATGTTTGCCATTATTTTGTGGCAATGATACCTTTTTTCCAAACTGTGCATATACAAGATTTGGATTAGTGTTTCTAAGCAGCTCTCCATCATAATATTCCTTCTGGTCCTTACTCATACCTGAAGATGATGTAGTATTCACATTCATAGCGTTGCCTGATGTGTTATCTCCTGCTGCAAACTTCTGAAGATTTAATTCATATAATTTTCTGTTCATAATTCCTCCTGTTCTACGGAGACAGTTACAATGTTATAATTTCTCCGTTCATAACTCTTCTGTTAATTTCATCTCTTTCTGCATCTGTCAGATTGCTTACATTTTTCTTTACCTTCATAGGCTGTGAACTCAATGAACCCTCCTGTGGTCTCCTGGTATTACTTCTAACAGCATTAGCCACTTTATTTTCAGCTTTCTGTGCTGCATAACGCATCATCTGTGGCTGAATTTCTTTCTCGTGCAACACCTTGTAAGCTGTAGCAACATCTACATTTGCCGCAATAAGCATTCCAAACTGTTCATTCTTCATTTCTTCTTCTAAATCGAATGATGGAAATATCTCCTTCAATTCTTCTGCCTGCTGTAGTATATTATTCCAAGCCTCCATATTTTGTTCATTCTGTTCTCTTTCTCTGACATCTCTTGCAAACTGTTCATTTTCACGTTCAAGATTCTTTACATACTTCAACGTTTTTACGTCCATTCCACGTTCTGACGCTTCATTTTCGTAATATGAATCATCCTGAGATACTGCTTCTAATATTCCATCTACATCAGATACGTCTACTCCATACTTGCTTGATAGCATATCCAGTATAGGATTAACCTTATCTATTGTTGATTGCATTTTCTTTACTCTGTCCTGCACAATGGCTGAAGTTTTAGCATTATACTCTTTTTTATACTTACCCTTAATAAGTTCCTCAAATGATTCCTCTACATCCGGTTCATCCTGTAAAGTTTCTCCATCTGTACTTTCGACACCGGTATCAAACAATTCCTCGGTGTCACTCTGACCGGCGTTATCAGATATTACGCCCGAATCTCCTTCTCCTGCAGGTGCGCCTTCTGCAAACTTCTGAAGATTTAATTCATAAATTCTAAACATATTAATGTTCCTTTCTCCTGATATTTTACGAGGGTGCGACCCTCTTTTCTTATTAAACCAAAAAACAGAGAAGTATCTCTACCCCCCTGTCTTCATATTCGCTGTACCATTTTCGCAAATTCTTTAATTTCATAATTTTTTTATCTAATTGCATTTTGAGATAATCATTTATCAAATTATAAATAACTAATTGAATACCCTTGAATCTTTACATTTTTCGGATATGTGTCTGCAATCAATCGTAATCCGGTAATTAAAAATGTTGTATCTGTTTCATCATTCCATCTTATTATCATTTCTCCAGGCTCATCCTTAACAATATCCGATCCATAAGTATTTATGAATGTAATAATCAATATAGAAACTGCTGCACATACTATATCTTTTCCTGTGTCCGCATAACCAGCATGACCTTTAATATTAATTTCATTCTCTTTAATCTCTATACAAATCATAAACGTTACCTACAATCATACATAACACCTTACCTCTGAAGCTACCAGCTAGTCATTTACCTGGGTGACAGATTGTGCCTGCTCTCTTGACCGTTCACTTATCGGATGTTCCCTGTCCTCATCTAGCTCTACATCCTTAATGTTGCCGCCCATTCCCGGTTCAATTCCTTCTCCGAAAGCTACTCCCATTTCCTGTGCCATGTTTGTTCCTTTCATCTTGTCAATTACTGTTGCCATCTGCATCATCTGCTGCTTAAGCTGCATATTTTCCTGATACAGCATTGCATTTTGTTCTATTTTTGTAACCATATTCTCTTTATGTTTAAAATCCATTACATCAAGACATGCCAATGCTGTGTCACCATTTTGCGGTGCGAAGAATCCTGCACCATATAACTGTAATGCTAATTCATTCTGTGCATTTTTAGTATATGGATTCTGTTTCTGCGCAGAAACTTCAACATCAAATACAGGCATCCTACATCCTGCTTCTATGTCAAACTCTGCATCCTGTACCTGTGGTTTGATATTCTCATTGGAATATGATTTAAACATCATTCCATTCGTTCCGGTAATTCTAAACTGCCTTGGAATATCATAAAACTGTCTGATAAGCTCTATTACCATAGTTATTACTTCTGAATATGCCTGATATGCCATCTTGTTCTGACTTCTGGATGTTTTTCCTGCACTTTCCTGTAATGCAGATATTGCACTTCCTGATGTTATTCCACCTCCTACATTTCCTCTCGATACGTCTGTATTTCCAGTGGTCTCCTTCATCTCGTTAATCTTATCGGCAATCTTTGTCATGGCAGAGCCATTCATTTCCGGTGCTTCAATTCTTCTAAGGCTCATCTCACTTAAATCCGTAACGTGTACCAACGGCTTATTCCAGTCAAGAAACTCCTCTTCATTCACATTTCCATTCATCTTATAAAAATATCTAGGTCTTGCGTTCATTAGAGCATTAGTTAATACCGCCTGGTCTAACATGTCTATATATTTTTGTGGTTCTTTACATACATCAATGTATGAAAAGCCACACAAACTACCTTCTACCGGAAACATAGTGTCAATGATGAACGGATACATACCATGGTCATACCAGCCTCTTTCTGCCATACTTTCTTCACCGGTCTCCACATAAAGCTCATGCTCCATCATCTCACCTGTCTCAATATCTCTATCCTGTTCTGTCACTTTTTCCTTAGGCCTCTCAGTCTCGTTTTCACTTGCAAATAAAACAATATCATTCACATATTTTACATAATGCAGCACACACCTTCCGTTATTGTATTTTTTATAATACCAGTCTATAACAACACTTTTATCCGTTGTGTCCACAGCGTCATCATAAAGATATTCTGCCTTTGTAATTCCTGCACCTGCAAGCTTACCCTTCAACTGTGGATACATTTCTTCCAACTGTTCATTGGCTATCAGATTAATATGAAACACATTTGGACTTTCCTGTATATCCGTAATCCCCGGCATCCAAAACAGATTAAGGAAGTCAATATTCTTGATTGATATATCTCCCAAACCATTCAGTTTATGACCATCCCAGAACACTCCATATATTCCTGAACCATCTTTTAACTTCTTCCACGCTTCTGTTGAATACACCTTATAAAAGCCATTCTGTTCTAACACTACCGGAACAATGGATGTTAAAAGCTCTGCTTCCTGCTTATCATTTTCCTCTCGTGGTAAAATGTTAGGTTCAGGATAAGCGTCCATATAATCTGCATACTTACTCATTATGCAGTTAAAAAGCCATGCTGACGCAGGACGTACTCCATTTTTATTCTTATCTCCTATTTGTTCCCAATGACGTCCTTTCCACCATTGCTCATTTTCAATAATTCTGTTTTCTAGGTTTGCTTTTCCTGCCTTGTATTTCAATAATGTTTCTGTGGCTTTTAGTATTTCATTCTTTCCTACGGCATCCTCTATTACTCTGTCTTTAGGCAATCCGTTAAGTCTGCCATTATTCACATCATTTTCAATTGCCGGACTATAATATTCCGGTGCCATATCATTCCTTGCTTTATTTATATTCTGTTCTGCTCTCTTAATTCTTATTTTATCTTTAATTGTCATTTTTACCTGCCTTCCTAATACTGATTAAGCGGGTCAAAACCCGGTATCTTCTTTTCTGCTTCCATAATTGGTACAATCGGTCTTGTCATACAAAAATATCTCCATTCGTCTGCCACATGGTCTTCCTGCCTAGTATCTAAATCCTCCACATTGGTATCCGAATGTAACAATATTGGTATTGTTCTGCAGAATGCCTTGCAGGTATTAAACACATACATCATTGGATATCCGTTTTTATCAAATTGAAGTCTGTAATGGCATTGCATCCATCCAGCTACTCGGTGATTATCTCCCGGATCAAAATATATCCCATACTTCATAGCTGTTTCAGCAACACTCTCTCCTCTTGATTGGTCCCATATAGACGGATCAGCTACACCATATATATTTCTGCCCTTCAGATACGGATGTGAATTTTCTATTCCTGCAATTTCCTTAAACTGCATATCCGGAGTCCATCTCACTCCGGTATCTGCTGCTTCCGTACATCCATACAATTCATGAATCCTGTATATGCAGCCATCAGTATCTACAGCCCACCAGCCACAGCTGAATGGCTTGTTATAACCAAAGTCATAGCTCCTATATATCTCCCAACCTCTAGGTATATCAAATGGTTCTATAACATGAGTGTACACTCTATCCCCATAATGTTCCGGTTTATCCACAAAATCATCAAAAAACTGACCTGCATATACATCCCATCTGCCTTCTAGTAATGCAGCTCTCTGTTTAGGTGGCAATGCCATTAGCTGTTTTACATAGTTTGGGTCCTTTTTCATCAATGCAGGATTATCCTGCACTTTTGCCTGAATAAACTCATATTCTTCCTTGTCCTCTCCCTCTATGTATATTTTATCGACAAATATTCTTTTCAGATAAGCATGACCTTTTCCACCCGGGTTAAAAGTATAATATACACGTTTTGGGAAATCATTTACGCCTCGTACGTTTGCAGCAATGGTTTTCATCATATGCTCCGTCAGATTTCCTGCCTCATCAAAAAATATCACATCATATTCAACACCCTGGTACTTTCTCAAATCCCTATCACATGAACAATATCCAAACTTTATGGATGAACCATTTATAAATTTAAACTGCATTTTGCTTTCCCTAAACTTAGCCATATCCTTAAGCATTGGTATCATTTCATCTATATGGTTAGAAAACAGTTCTCCATAAGTTTCACGTACAATCAATATCTTTATTCCAGCATACCTTGAAGCCAGTAATATAGACTTTATCCTCACAGACCAACTCTTACCTCCACCTTTCGCTCCCCCATAACCAATATTTCTCTTTCTTGCTTTTAAAAACTGCTTTTGTTTGTCACTTGGCAACGGTAATATCAACTGATTACTCATCATATCCTTCTTTCGATTCATCATCACTTTCAAATCTGATAGTTACATCCTTTTCGGATTTATCGTCGCTCTCTGCTATTTTTAATATATCAAACACATTTTTTAGAGCATTTGCCATATTGTTAATAGACTTGGCATCTTTTTTGTTAAGTCTTATTACCTTTCCGGTATCTTTCATCACAAACACTTCATCAAACTGCTCATCAGAATCTAATGCCTTATCTATATGTTTTAGCAGCTTACCTGTACTTGTAATAACCTTAGCAAGTTCATCAGATTTTTCGGTTGAAATTCTATTAATCGTTTTCTTTAAAATTTTGTCCCCAAGTTGTACCCTAAGTTGTTTCCAGTTTTCTTTCTTGCCAACAGCACTGATTTTTTTCACCGGATAATTATACTTTTCAGCCAACTTTCGATATGACATTTTAGGGTCACTTATATATTCAATTCTTATATTATCTAAAATATCCGTATCATACTGTCTGCTCATTCAACTCACTCCTTCTTTCAAAATTCTACACAAAAAAAAGAGCCAAGTTCTACCCCCCTGTCTCGCTCAAATTTTTTTCTCTTTTTTTTGATAAATTTACACACAAAAATAAAACGGTTCTCTACTATTGTCGTTTTTACTCAGTAGCCGTTTCTTCTTTGTGAATTTATATGCACAACATATTTGATAGCCTAATTTCTCATCCTTACATCAATATGTTTATGTTTCATACTTTGCATTTTCTATCATTCTGTATACTTCACAATTATGATATTTATTCTGACAGAATATCTTAACCTGTTTCATACATTCCAATCGACTATTATGTACCAAAGACACACAACTGCAGCCATCATATGGTGCTTCGCAGGTTATCTTTGTTCCTTTTAGGTTTTGAAAAAAAGGACATATGATATTAACTGCCTCATAATCCTGTTTCATTTCATCACCTTCTTTTCCTAATTTTTTTCAACGAATACCTCTGATATTCATAACCTGTAACCATTGACACTCCATTTACAAGACTGTCTACATCAAGAATATATCCTTCCGGCACTCTTGGATATCTTCTAAACTCTCCAGCCTTAATTACTTCTACTTCCGGTTCAGGCATTATCAGATTTCTGGTACAGCTATATCTGCATCCTGTTGTAGGATCATCTCTAAAAGTCTTGTCCGTTTCTTTCACAAGATACTCAGCCAATACAGCCACGTCTCCATCCTCATATAGCGGCGTAAAATTTGCTTGCCCCTCTTTCCACTGCCTGGTTACCAGTTCAAGAAGATTAGGAATGTTATTAACAACAAGATGATGATGTATCGCTTTATTTTCATACTCAACAACTGATATACACTTCAACTCATATCCACTCTTCTTTATATGATACTGAAGCCTTCTCATAAAATTTTTAATACATTTACGTGCACGTTCTTCATCTGGTCGGTCGTTCTTGCGATATGTGAGAGTAATATGATATCCATCAGGCATATTCATCAATATCAAACGTCTAATTCTATCCACTGCACGTTGTCTGTTTATCTTTTTCTGTGCCTCTGGTGTTGGCTTACATTTGACATTTCTTTTTTCACCCTTTTTTCTAAATTTGGCTGAATAACATTTTTCAACTTCAATTCTGTTCTCAAATCTCCATGTCTTTTTTATGTACATAATATACTCTCTTTCGTCATAAGTTTAATATGAATATCAAGTTCGAAACGGACCAACCAGTAGTCCGTTTTCACTTTTGTTTCTTATTAATGATATTTTCATTCAACTGCTGCTCTCTGCAGCTTAAAATCCGGTCCGAGGAATCGAACCTCGGATGTGTTTCTCACATTTTCCATTCCGGATATTTTCAGCAATGTACATATTGATGTTCATACTTTATGTTGCCTTTATGTTTTATAAATCATTTGATATTACCATATATCCGACATTGTTTTACACTCTTTCAATTTCTGTTTCTTTTGCATCCATATTTGCTTAATGTTCTTCTTTGCTTTCCGGTTTTGCTAATTATGTATAAGTAACTATCATCTTCCTTAACTACCATCCAGCTATTCGGATTAAGCAAATTATTATGAATTATGATTTTTTGTTCCTTAGTTGGTCTCTTAGGTTGCTTCATTTAATTACCTTTCCTTGTTTAATTATTTTTTTTGCAATATTTTCTTTTAATCTTCTCCGTCACTACATCCCATTCGTTTAGCAGTTCTCTCATTTGAATACTTAAATTACGTTTTGTTATTTCAGAACTTCTAACCATCCTATATTGATTTTGGTATATGCCTTCATTAATCCAACGTCTAACCTGACCTTCTGTAATGTTAAAAATTTCTGATAACTGGCTGACCGAAAACATTCCCTGGCTAATGTCATTGCAAAAAAGTTCTATATCCACTTTCATCTTTACTACCTTTCTTTATCCATTATTTTCTCCTAATAACTCCAATTCGTGATAGGCTCCAACACTTTTTAATGCTTCAATAACTTTGGCTCTTTGTTTTCTTTTTTCTAAACACGAATCGCATGTACATTTTTCTTTCATAAACCTATAATTCAATCTCAGCTGATCATTCTCCTTCAGATTTCTATATACTGTAAATATCTTTCCTTCGTTTCCTGAATAGAGACACCAAACTTTATGTCCATATCTCCACTGCTCTGTGGTGGCTCCCATATGTTTAAAAGCCATTTAGCATTTTCCTCCTTGAAAAAATCTTCTTTTTAAATTACAATAATTTTGTGTTTTTTATAGATTAGTCGACCTTTGTGTCGGCTTTTCTTTTTGCACTAAAATAACAATATTTCACAATTTTTTGAGTAATCCAAAACAATATACCAGTCACATATGACACTATCCCAATGATGATTACCATATATTCAATTACTCCATCATTTGATGCCATGATAATAATACCCTTATCAAAAAAAATGTATGTCAATAATATGGAACATATAAAACACATAATCATTACCATATCCCTGTTTCCGAGTAACGGATTCGGTTTTATGTCTTTCACTACTTTCACCTCCAATCTTTCGTACTTTGGCTCTTCAACACTTTTTTGCTTTAGTTCTTCAACGTTTTCCTTTTTTAATCCCATCGTTCTTCCTCTCTTTCTGTTTTTTTTATTAAAATCCGTTCTAAAGAGAGTGCCTGAAACTATATCGGAGGTTTTAAAATTATGCCAATTTTAATTGCTTAGGAAATAATTCATTCTTTTATACAAAGACAAAGATTTTTTCTAATACCCAGGCACCCTCTTTAGAACGGACTTTATTCATTTTTACTTGTAACCTAATGCATCAGCAGTCTGTTTATTCAGCTTCTTTCTAAACTCCTGCTTTTGTTCTTCAGTTAAATCATCCCAGCAATATTCCTTGCCCTGATAACTTACATATATAAGAACCCTCATATTGCCTCCTTATTTTCTTTGTTACATCTTATGTGTAGTATACTTGTCTGCTTACAAATAGTTCTTTCCGAACTCACTCATAAACTGAAACCTGTCTCCGATATTATCCTCATAGTACTGTTGTGCCATCTGTTTATATTCAAGATTCTTCTCATAATTTTTATGCGGTCCATTATCTCCCTTGTGACAATTAGCACATAACGGAATGTATAATTTTCTCTTAGTACAAAACTTCTTCTGATACGAACCAAAAAATACATGATGACACTCTGCATAAGAACTGCCACACTCATAACACTCTTCCATATTGTCAACCAAATTACTTATTATCTTTGCCATATTTTATCTACCTTTTGTACAATTATGCCTATAGGATTTCTCCTGTCTCAGTGTCAATCTTCTGCTCACCATTCATTTCATCTTTTCTTGATATTGCCATAATGTCATCTACTCCACTCATATTTGGCAGCTTCACATTAACTGCTGCATTAATAAGTAAATCTTCTGTATAACTATCTGTCTGCTCTATGTCTATGACAATAGTTATCTTTCTCTTTTTGTCAGTGGGATATCTTGTATCCTTATAACTTTCTAATATCTTTTCAACTGATTCCTCAAATCTTCTTTCTATAGTTCCCTGGCAAATATCTGTTAATGATGGTATTTCATAAACTTTGCTCATTTCTTCTCTTCTTTCATAATTTCCATAATTCCAGAATAATAAGTGCATTCACTGTTATGCCTTTTTTCTTTGCCAAATCCTTTAGTTTCTTGTGTAGCTCATCCGGCAATCTTATTGTTGTCTGCATTTTTACACCTCACTTTCATTTTGATATTAAAATGATACCTTGAAAAACGAGGTTTCCCTTGTGCCACAGGCACGAGGTTTGTCAACATTTTCTTTTATCACTTTAAGTTATACTTAGGGTAAAAAAATATAATTTTTTGATATTCCATATATATTGCACATCATTTCAAATTCTGCTGGTTTTAATTCCGTTCTACCTTTTTCCCAATTTACCAACGTATTCTTTGATACCTTCATAATCTTTGCAACATCTTCCTGTGTCATACCTGCATTAACTCTAGCTGCTGCAAGACTAATTTGTATTTCTGCCATTGTCCTCTCCTTTCTTTTGTCGGCAGAAACATCTATTGATAATTAGCATAGATGTTCCTGCCAAAATTTATCCCCGTTTAGCCGCTAGGAAAGCCTTCTTTTGTACCTTAAATAAAGTGTGTATATCAATTTGACTACACCAACGCATATAAAGTACACTCCTAAGGTTTTTAACATATTTACTTTTGCCTGTTGATATGATAACATCTAAGATAAGCAAGGGCTTTCGCCCCTGCCGGCTGATTAGAGCAGCCTTTCAATTAGCAATAGGATTATTCCTATTACCAGGTCTATCAGAGCGTTTATAAGGTTGGCTCTGATAGACTTTTTTGTTTCCTCTTCAATATTATCTAATATCTTCAAGGCTTTTCCTCCTTTCAAATGTTGCATAACTCTGTGTTACGTCCTTAAATTATCATAACTTTAAGTTATTGCCAACACTAAAAGTTAATTTTTTTTGATTTTAGTATTGTTTATTATAACTTTTTGTTTTACAATATAAGAAAAAGGAGCATATGTAAGATGTCAGAACAGGAACTAAATAAAATTATAACTAAAAAAATTAATTATTATATGGAACTGAATGGAACAACACAAAAAGAACTTGCAGAATATATGAATGTATCACAGGCTACAATATCAAACTGGCAAAAAGGCATAAAAACACCTAGAATGTCAAAAATAGATAAAATATGTAGCTTCTTTAACATAAAAAGAAGTGATTTAATGGAAGATAACTCTACAGAAGAACCAACATATTACACTAACGCAGAAACGCAACAACTTGCCCAGGAAATACTAGAAAATAAAGATTTAAAAATTCTTTTTGATACAGCAAGAGATTGTTCACCGGAGGATATGAAAAAAGTAATATCTATGATTAAGGCTTTCAAGGGAGAATTGTAATCAGCATCAGAAAAGAGGTGGTAATCATGTGTGACAATATTAGATGTATCTGTATAGATATGCCATTTTCCGTCAAAGGAACTGTTGCTTATGACCCGGTGGATGATTATTATACCATTTACATCAATTCCAGGCTCTCACACAAACAGCAGATATTAAGCTACTACCATGAATTAAATCATATTAAGAATAAAGATATCTATTTTAATGGTAACATTGGAGTTCTTGAAGCTTATGCACATACCAAATAAAATAACAATATCTATTAATCTGAACATTTAAAATATAATATACTTACCAAGGGAACCGAAGGGGCGGTTGGCTGGCTTCTGGAATATACGAAAGGAGCTGATGCCAATGGTTACATATGATGACTTATTCAACTTTGTAATTATGCCTTGTGCTATTATTACTCTTGTATTAACTATCATTAATGCAAAAAAGTAACGCCCTCTCTTTGGTAAGGTAGGCGTTACTTATTAACTAACTATCACAACCAGAAGCTAGGCTTAATCTAGCTTTCGCTTCTCTTGTTAAGTATGTTATATATTGTCAGCTAAAAATTTACAACTAAATTTATAAACAAACTTTAGAAAAGAGGTGAACATATGGACGACTTAAACCTACAACGTTTTAGTGAGGACGATGGCACTACTTTATTTGACTCAATTAAGCACATTAACGAATATGGACAAGAATTTTGGTATGCCAGGGAATTACAAATAGCTCTAGAGTATATCGAATGGAGAAATTTTTCTAACGTTATTGATAAAGCAAAAGAAGCATGCTCTAATAGTCATAATGATATATATGAACATTTTGTTGAAGTCAACAAAACGATAGCTATGCCTAAAAACGCCACAAAACAAATACAAGATTATGAACTATCAAGATATGCTTGCTACCTTATTGTTATGAATGGAAATCCTAACAAAAAAGTAATCGCCTTAGGTCAAACTTACTTTGCCATTAAAACACGACAGCAGGAAATTATTGATAATTATGACAATCTTACCGAAAACCAAAAAAGACTTGCCATCAGAAACGAAATCAAAGAACATAATAAGTCTCTAGCAGAAGCCGCACAGCAAGCGGGTATTACTGAACCTAAAGATTATGCTATATTTCAAAACAAGGGATACCAAGGACTTTATGGTGGTTTAGGCGTAAAAGAAATTCACGAACGAAAAGGCTTAAAGAAAAATCAAAGAATTCTCGACCATATGGGCAGTACAGAATTAGCTGCTAATTTATTTAGAGCTACTCAAACTGACGAAAAACTAAGACGTGAAAATATTAAGGGGAAAACCGAGGCAGGCAACGTACATTTTGCTGTTGGAAAAGAAGTTCGTGAAACAATTGAACGTTTAGGCGGTACAATGCCGGAGGATTTGCCCACTCCTAATAAAAGTATTAAACAAATAGAACGTGAAATTGACAGAAAAAAAATTAATTAAAAAAAGAGCCGGTACATGACCAGCCCTCAAAAGAATGATAAATCATTCCCTAAGCAAGAACAGTTTATCATCTTTTAGGCATTCGGTCAAATGCCGGATGCTTTTTTTGTACACATTTTTCATATAATTTACAAAGGAGATGATAAATATGCGTATTGGAGCATTATATATCAGAGTATCTACAGATGAACAGGTAGAATATTCGCCCGAAGCACAAATTCGTGTAGGATTAGATTATGCCAAAAAAAATAATATTGTCATTCCTAAGGAATACATATTTCAGGATGATGGTATTTCCGGAAGAAAGGCTTCAAATAGGCCCGAATTTCAAAAAATGATTTCTTTAGCCAAGTCTGAAGAACATCCATTCGAACTAATCTTGGTTTGGAAGTTCAGTAGATTTGCACGTAACCAAGAAGAAGCCATAGTCTATAAGAATCTATTAAAGAAGTCAGGTGTTGAAGTAGTATCAGTTTCCGAACCAATTCCGGAAGGCTTTATAGGTGACCTGGTACAGCGTATCTTCGAATGGATGGATGAATATTATTCCATTAATCTGTCAGGCGAGGTTATGCGTGGAATGACACAACGTGCAATGTCCGGAGAATGTAATGGTTCTCCACCTTTAGGTTACATTATGGAAAATGGTAAGCCGGTTATCTGCAAGGAACAAGCAGAAACTGTCAAAAAGATATTTCATATGTACGTATATGAGCGGCTTTCATTTTTTGACATTGCAAAAAAGCTTAACGCTCTAGGTTATAAAACTAAACGAGGTGGAAATTTTCAAAATCGTACAGTTGCGTACATTATAAGAAATGAATTCTATATTGGAAAAATCATATGGAACAAAACAGACCATACCACTCGTAAACTAAAGAATCCTTCCGAATGGATTACACAGCAAGGAAACTTTGAAACATTCATTTCTAAGGATTTATTCAATATGGCACAGGATATTGACAAGTCTACTACCAAAAGAAAAAAAGTACGACCTGCTAGTACTCATAAGCACTGGCTGTCAGGTATACTTGTATGTTCCTCTTGTGGTGGTCGTCTAGTACGTTGTCACACCAATAAAAGCGGACTTTCTTCTTTTCAATGTACAGCCTACAATCATGGAGCATGCGATACCTCGCACATGATAACAGAATCAAAACTTACACCTGCCATTCTTGATGGTCTAAAAATAGCACTTGATGGCGGTGACATCATTTTTACCATTAACCAAATGTGTGATACTGAAAAAAATAATATTGAATATTCCTTATTAGAAAATCGATTGCGAAACATATCTACCAAAGAGCAACGTATTAGGGAAGCTTATCAGGATGGCATAGATACTCTTGATGAATATCGTGAAAACAAAAAACTGCTGCAACAGGAAAAAGAATATCTTTCTAACCTGCTGCAACAGAACAAACCCCAAGATGCACACAAAGAAATGCAACAAAAACTTCTTGATAAAATCAAATCTGCTTATGATATTATTTCATCCTCAAATTCAAATCATTTACAAAAACACGAAGCATTGATAAGTGTTGTTGATAAGATTGTCTTTGACAAAAAGAATGAGACCATATCACTTCATTTTTATATTAACACCTAATTGGATAATACGATATTACAGTATGGTAACCATACTGCAATGGTATGATTTTTAAAAGCTCGATTTTTACTTGATTTAAAGCCACATACGTTATTGATGTATGGTGGACCCGATGGAGAAGCAGGTGCAGCAATGCGATATATGTCACAAAAGTTTGCTATGAAAAATCCTAAGGTTGCAGGATTAATAAACGATATTGCAACAGAGGAATTGGGACATTTAGAAATAGTAGGTTCCATAGTTTCACAGTTGATTAAAGATTTGCCTTGCGATGATGTAGATCTTGCCGGATTCGAAAAATATTATGTAGATCATACACTTGGAGTCTGGCCTCAATCAGCAGGCGGAGTACCTTTTTCTGCTACAATGTTTCAATCTTGTGGTGACCCTATAGCAGACTTGGTAGAAGATATGGCAGCAGAACAAAAAGCCAGAAAAACATATGATAACATATTAACTTTAGTTAAAGAAAGTGAAGTCAGAGAGCCTATTAAATTTCTGCGTGCACGAGAAATTGTTCATTTTCAACGTTTTGGTGAAGCATTACGAATGGTTACTGAAGATATGGATAAGAAAAACTTCTATGCATTTAACCCAAGTGGCTGTGTAAAAAAATAACTGACAAACAACAGTTTATTTATTTAAAAAGCACAAGCAACAGTTTATTTAAAAAGAGAAGTTTATATAAAAAACTTCATAATAGAAAATTTCTAAAGTATACAAAAAAACCACTTCATAACGAAGTGGTTTTTTACTGGCCCACAAGGATTCGAACCTTGAAATGCTGGAGTCAGAGTCCAGTGCCTTACCATTTGGCGATGGGCCAATGTCTCGCGACGAAAAGTATATTACCATATATACAATTATAATGCAAGTACTTTTTTAAAAAATCAAAAAAATTTTTAAAAAAATCAAACAAAATTAAAAAATTCCAAAAATTTTTAAACCAGGAAATTTCAGAATGTAAATTTAAAAACCAAATTCCACCTATATATAGGTCCTAACGTGAAAATTCATTTCCACTTTAGGACCTAACCTAATTTATTAAACCAACTTCCCTATGCATATATTGAATTTATCATTTCCAAACATCAACTAAAGATTTTCATCTTACATCGTAGAATTCATTTTTCCGGCCATATAATTTGCAAACTGCTGTGCTGTTCTTCCTGAAATTCCGCCATGACTTAATTCCCACTTATTAGCTTCAGCCTTAATCTCATCATCACTTGCCTGTACGCCTAATCTCTTGCATAATTCTACAGCTATATTAAAATATTCTTTTTGTGTAGGTTTTGAATAGTTAATTGTTACGCCAAATCTATGTACAAGTGATAATTTTTCTTCGATTGTATCCGATTTATGCATTCCATTATCCACCTGAACATCACTTCTGTCATTCCATGTTTCTTTTATAAGATGACGTCTGTTTGATGTTGCATAAATTAATATATTTTCAGGTTTCGTTTCTACACCGCCCTCTATCACTGCCTTTAAGAATTTGTATTCAATTTCAAATTCTTCAAAAGATAAATCATCCATATAAATTATAAATTTATAATTACGATTTTTTATCATAGCGATAACATTTGACAAATCCTTAAACTGGTGTTTATAAATTTCTATCATTCTAAGGCCCTGGTCATAATATTCATTTACAATAGCTTTTATACTTGTAGATTTTCCCGTTCCACTATCACCAAATAATAAACAATTATTGCATTTTCTTCCCTGTACAAAGGCTTCCGTATTTTCAATCAACTTTTGTTTTTGAATTTCATAGCCTATCAAATCATCAAGCATAACCTTTTCCATATTGTTAATCGCTTGAAATTCCACATTATCTTTGTTATCGCTAATTCTGAATGCCTTATTTAAACCAAACATTCCAACACCATAATCTTTGTAAAACTTTGTGACACAATCAAAAAATTCTTTCTCATCCTTTGAGTCTTCTAATTTTTTGCTCAGGCCTTTTACCTTCTCGCTTACATTTTTATTATACATTAATTCAGGTTTTGTAATCGCCCGATAATTTTCTATCTTTGTAAAACAATCTATTCCTAACTCTTCTTCAATCTTCTTAAAATCATAGTCGAACAATGCTTTAAATTGTTTAAAATCATTTTTTGCAAAACTATTCACTGTCCCTTCACTAGCTCCCACTTTTTCGCAAGTCAAACTAAAAGGATTTTCATTTGTAATCAACAAATACGTCAAATAATTATGCCATAAATTCTCATCAAAACCATAATCCGTAGAAATTTCTAAAATACGTTTGATTTGATGATAAATTCTAGTTATCATTTCATCTTTTTCGTAATTTCCACCTTTAATTTCTCTAATTATATTTGCCAATTCCATCAAAATAGTATTCTTTGGCATATTACCATAAATAAGTAATTTCGAAACTATGTTATACATATCTATCTCCATCCTGTCCCATTTTGCAAGGATTTTTTCATATTTTCATTTTTATTTAAAACTATCACACATTACATAATAATTTATGAACGGACTAAAATCTATATTAAGAAAATCGCTACACCCTTGCAACGCAACTGTGTAGCGATTCAAACTATTCTTTATAAAATCTTATAAATTTCCGTGGAATGTTCTGCTGATAACATCATCCTGCTGTTCTTTTGTTAACTTAATGAAGTTAACTGCATATCCTGATACACGGATTGTAAGCTGTGGATATTTTTCAGGATGCTGCTGAGCATCAAGTAATGTATCTTTGTTTAATACGTTAACGTTAAGATGATAACCACCTTCCTGTGAATATCCATCTAATAAAGAAACTAAATTGTCAATCTGTTTTTCGCTTGCTGCCATTTTTATTACCTCCTATTTATTTTCCTTAATAATTTAACTCTGGATTCTTTAAATCCCTGCAACACTATCTGTCTTGCTTCAACTGCCATTTCCTTGGTAGCCGGCTCAACATCTTTGAGCGGATATTCCATGCCTAGCTTTTCATACTTTGGCTTTGCCATATCATGATACGGCAATATATCCAAAGCTTTCACCATATTCAATCCACCTATAAAAAGTCCCAATTCATATAGATACTCTTTATTCATGGTAATACCCGGCACTACAACATGTCTTATCCACATTTGGACACCTTTTTCATCAAGGTATTTCGCAAATGCTAATATATTATCATTAGGTTGCTTGCAAAGTTTTAAATGTTCCTCTGGATTAATGTGTTTTATATCCAGCATAACCAAATCGGTTACTTCAAGTAATTTATCTACTTTCTTCAGATATTCTGGAACATCAGGTCTAAATGTTACACCTGATGTATCCAGACAGGTATGAATTCCTCTTTTGTGCGCTTCTTCAAACAGCTCTGTCAGAAAATCAATCTGAAGCATTGGTTCTCCGCCTGTGGCAGTTATTCCTCCGCTTTTGTAGAAAAATTTCTTGGATTCGTATTCTTTAAGCAATTCTTCAACGGTCATTTCTGTACCGCCCTTCATTGTCCATGTGTCTGGATTGTGACAATATGCACATCTCATAGGACATCCCTTAAAGAAAACCACAAATCTTACACCTGGTCCGTCTACTGTACCGCAACTTTCTGTTGAATGAATTATTCCTGTTGACATCTGAATTATTTCCTTTATTTATTAGTTCTGCATCTTGATTATTTCATCAATATCAAGTCCAAGAGCATCTGCGTCAAGGTCTCCTGTAAATACTTCACAGTCTTTTCCAAGTGCATCTGGAATTACTGTAAATGTATTAGAGATACCGTCTCTTGAATTTTCAAATGGAATCTTAGCTACTGATGCAAGTGATGAAACTGCACCATGAGTATCTCTTCCATGAAGTGGGTTTGCACCTGGTGCGAATGGCTGTCCAGCCTTTCTTCCGTCAGGTGTGTTACCTGTATTCTTACCATATGTTACGTTAGATGTAATTGTAAGAATTGACTGTGTTGGAATACTTTCTCTGTATGTGTAGTTCTGTCTTAAGTAGCCCATGAACTTGTTAACGATCATAACTGCAAGACTATCTACTCTGTCATCATCATTACCATATTTAGGGAATTCACCTTCAACTTCGTAATCTACAACGATTCCATCTTCATCTCTGATAGCTTTAACCTTAGCATATTTGATAGCTGAAAGTGAGTCAGCTACGATTGAAAGACCTGCAACACCTGTTGCGAACCATCTCTTAACATGAGCATCATGTAAAGCCATCTGAATTCTTTCATATGAATATTTATCATGCATATAATGAATTACGTTAAGAGCGTTTACATAAACACCTGCTAACCATTTCATCATATCTTCAAATTTTTCCATTACTTCATCATAATCAAGATATTCTGCTGTAATTGGTCTGTACTTAGGTCCTACCTGTACTTTTGTCTTTTCATCAACACCACCGTTGATAGCGTAAAGTAAACATTTAGCAAGGTTTGCTCTAGCACCGAAGAACTGCATTTCCTTACCGATTCTCATAGATGATACACAACAAGCAATACCATAGTCATCACCATTTTCAACTCTCATCAAGTCATCATTTTCGTACTGCATTGATGAGTATTCGATTGAAAGTTTAGCACAGTATTTCTTGAATTCCTGTGGAAGTCTTGTTGACCAGAGAACTGTTAAGTTTGGTTCTGGAGCTGCACCTAAATTTTCTAATGTATGAAGGTATCTGAATGTTGATTTTGTAACCATGTGACGTCCGTCAATACCTACACCAGCGAGTGCTTCTGTAACCCATACCGGATCACCAGCAAAAATCTGGTTGTATTCAGGTGTTCTAGCGAACTTAACACATCTTAACTTCATGATAAAGTGGTCAACAAATTCCTGAATCTGTTCTTCTGTAAATGTACCGTTAGCTAAATCTCTTTCAGCATAGATATCGATAAATGTTGAAGTACGTCCAAGTGACATCGCTGCACCGTTCTGTTCCTTAACTGCTGCTAAGTAACCAAAGTACATCCACTGGATAGCTTCCTGTACGTTCTGAGCTGGTCTACCAAGATCAAAACCATAAATCTTACCTAATTCTTTTAATTCTTTAAGAGCTCTAATCTGTTCTGAATATTCTTCTCTATCTCTGATAACGTCTGGTCTCATTTCTGTAGGAGTAGCATCCTTCTGAGCCTGTTTGTCAGTAATAAGTGTATCAACACCATATAATGCAACTCTTCTGTAGTCACCGATGATACGTCCACGACCATAAGCATCAGGAAGACCTGTTACGATGTGGTTTGTTCTACATGTTCTGATTTCGTCTGTATATGCATCAAATACACCAGCGTTATGTGTTTTTCTATAATTTGTGTAGAAATCTACAACTTCAGGATCTACTTCATATCCATTGTCGCTACAAGCTTTCATAGCCATACGGATACCACCGTTAACCTGAAGACCTCTCTTGAAAGGCTTATCAGTCTGGAAACCAACGATAGTTTCTGTATCCTTATTTAAGTAACCAGCACCGTGTGATGTAATTGTCTGAACAACCTTTGTATCCATATCAAGTACACCACCAGCTTCTCTTTCCTGTTTTTGAAGTTCAAGAACCTGATTCCATAAATCTGTTGTAGCCTGTGTAGGGCCTGCTAAGAAACTTGCATCACCATCATATGGTGTGTAGTTCTTCTGGATAAAATCTCTGACGTTGACTTCTTTAGCCCAATCGCCTGTTGTAAATCCTTTCCATTCTTCTCTCATTTTCGTTTTCCTCCTAAAAATAAATGTAAAGCATAAAATATAGTGAATATGAATAACTGACGTCAAGACGCAATTATTGATATTAAAATTAATTTTCACTAACTGTGATTAATATAACACTTTATCCTATTTTTTGCAACGTTAAGAAGGAATTATTTTGATTTCAAAATCTAACGTTTTCACTTTATAAAGTGCAATTAAAGAATATGCTTTTTCATTACAATTGGAGTATATTACTTAATAACTTTTATTTCTGTTGCATTTGCAACATTTTTGTGATAAAAAAGAATAAAATATAAACTTAGAAAGGATATTTTATGGAAACAACAAAAAATAATTTATTTTATAACATTTCAGAAGCTGAGCAAAAAGAAATGATGCATTGCTTTCATACATATACAAAAAAATATAAATCAGGTGAGATAATTTTCTTCTTTGATGAAAACGACAAAGGTGTCGGCATAGTTGAAGAAGGAACCGCCCGTATTATACACACATCAGATGCCGGTTCCCAAACCATACTTGAACAGCTCAACTCTCAGGATATTTTCGGTCAGCTTTTTTATCACTACGCTTGTCCTGAAAACATCACATTAGAAGCAATATCCGACTGCACCATACGCTTTATTGATTATGAACACATTATAAAAAGATGTTCTAGGGCCTGCCCTCATCACACCCAGCTTGTCAATAATATTCTTATAATGGTTTCCGATAAAACTCAGAATGTCTGTGAGCATTTAGAAGTTTTGAGTGGTCGCTCAATCCGCGATAGACTGAATACATATTTTGAAATTCTTTCTTCAAAATCAAACAGCAATACATTCACTCTTCCGTTTACCATGAGTGCATTAGCTGACTATCTCTCAGTGGACAGAAGCGCTATGACAAGGGAACTTAAAAAAATGAAAGACGAGGGGTTGTTAACAATCGAGCGAAAAATAGTTACGTTACTATGATAAAAAAGGTACAGTGAAACTCATCCTGTGAGTACGCTGTACCTTTTTATAATTAAATATATTATTACCTTATGATAATGAATTTATTATATTTCTTAGTTATTCTGTTCTGTTACATCTTTAACTTCATCCTTATCCGGGAATAAAGCATTGAGAATAATGCCTGCAATAGATGCAATAGCAAGACCTGACAAACTAATCGCAACTCCACCTACTTTAAACGATACAGCTCCGTCGATACTATTTATAACGTCAGCTCCCATTCCTGAGCTAAACTTGATACCCATTGCACATACCACGATAATAGCCGCAACTATAACATTTCTACTCTTTGAAAAGTCAACCTGTGCCTCAACCACGTTACGAACACCGATTGCTGCAATCATTCCGTAAAGCATAAATGAAATACCACCAACAATACCAGCAGGCATAGCCTGAATAAGCATTGCAAACTTAGGTGAAAATGAGAAAATAATAGCAAGATATGCCGCAATTCTTACCACTCTTGGATCATAAACCTTTGAAAGTGCAAGAACACCGGTGTTTTCTCCGTATGTTGTATTAGCAGGTCCACCAAAAATAGATGATAATGATGTTGCAAGACCATCACCCATTAATGTTCTATGAAGTCCCGGTTCATTAATAAAATCTTTTCCACATGTTGCACCGATAGCACAAACATCACCAATATGTTCCATCATTGTTGCAATAGCAATAGGAACCATTGTTGTAATAGCAAAAATAAGTGCTCCTGTATTGCTCCAGTCGATGCCTCCAAAAACAGTCTTTTCCCAGTGTACAGGAAGTCCAATCCATGCAGCTTCTGAAATTGCCTGAAGATTAACTTTACCTGCATCTCCAAGTAAACCTAATCCGTTTCCAAAAATAAGAGCAAAAATATATGCTCCTACAACACCTAACAGTATAGGAATGATTTTTGCCATTCCTTTCCCCCAAATATTGAAAGCTATAACAATCGCTAAAGCTACAATTGCCAAAGGCCAGCATGTTGCACAGTTATTTAAAGCAGATGGTGCGAGGCAAAGTCCGATAGCAATAATAATTGGTCCTGTAACTACAGGTGGGAAAAACTTCATAACAGTTTTAACACCAACTAACTTAATCACAAGAGCCAGTAGCAAATACAATAATCCGGCACAAGCTACACCAAGACAAGCATATGGTAACATACTTGCTGAATCCTTAACTCCAAAATCACCAAATGCACCTGAAACTGTGGCATATCCACCTAAAAATGCAAATGACGAACCCAAAAATGCAGGAACCTGAAATTTAGCAAACACATGGAACAATAAAGTTCCCAAACCTGCCATAAGCAGTGTTGTCTGCATATCCAAACCTGTAAGAAGTGGTACTAAAACCGTAGCTCCAAACATTGCAAACATATGCTGAAAGCCGAGTAACATCATTCTGCCGCCGCCTAAAGTCCTAGCATCATAAATAGGCTCTTTGCCGACATTAATTTTTTCATTTGACATTGTCAAATCCTCCTTTTGTATTATATCATTCATTCCAATCCAGTCTGTGCAAATGTCCTTCCATCTGCATGCCTGAGAAATCATTCTGTCTCAGAGCTTCATAAAGAACGATTGCTACTGAATTAGATAAATTGAGCGAACGTATTTCCGGATTCATGGGAATTCTTATACAGTTTTCTTTATTCTCTACCAATATTTCCTCTGGAATCCCTGCACTCTCTTTTCCAAACATCACATAATCATTTGGTCCAAATTCAACATCTGTGTAACGTTTTGGTGCTTTTGTAGTCGCCATCCAAATCTTAGCATTTTGATTTTTTTCAAGGAAATCATTATAGTCATCATAAATAGTCACATCTAAATCATTCCAATAATCCATTCCTGCCCTTCTAAGATTCTTTTCATTAATTCTAAATCCCATAGGCTCAATAAGGTGCAATTTTGTTCCTGTCGCACAACAGGTTCTTCCTATATTTCCGGTATTCTGTGGGATTTCCGGTTCTAAAAGTACAATATTCATTATTTCTCCTGTTACCTGAAATCCTGCTTTTAAATCAACTCATATTTCATAGTCATTTTATTTGCAGTATTTCTTTTTAGTAAAAATATCTAATCATTAATTTTCATCAGAGTTATTTTCTTTTTCCAGTCTTTCAATAAACTTTCTAACTCTGCCAAGTGCAACCTTTAAATTCTCCAAAGAATATGCATAAGAAATTCTAAGGAATCCCTCACCACTGTCTCCAAAAGCTGTTCCGGGTACAACTGCAACTTTTTCTTCTTCTAAAAGTCTTGTAGCAAACTCTTCTGAAGTCATTCCAAACTTTTTAATATTCGGAAATACATAAAATGCCCCGAATGGTTCGAAACAGTCTAGGCCCATATCTCTAAATTCATGAATCAAATATCTTCTTCTCTGATTATAAGACTCGCACATACGGCTAACATCTTTGTCTCCATTTTTTAACGCTTCAACAGCTGCATACTGACTAGTAGTTGGTGCACACATAATAGCAAACTGATGAATCTTAATCATCTGCTGCATAATCACAGCTGGAGCTGCTGCATATCCAAGTCTCCATCCGGTCATAGCATAAGCCTTAGAAAAACCATTAATAAGAACTGTTCTTTCTTTCATTCCCGGCATACAAGCTATTGAAACATGTTTGCCTTTATATGTAAGTTCTGAATAAATTTCATCAGATAAAACAAAAATGTCCTTTTCTATACAAACCTGTGCAATATCTTCTAAATCCTCTTTTTCAAGAATAGCTCCTGTAGGATTGTTAGGAAATGGCAAGATAAGAAGTTTAGTCTTATCCGTAATACTATCTAGTAATTCCTGCTTAGTAAGCCTAAACTGATTTTCTTCTTTTAATTCAATGATAACCGGCTTTGCACCTATAAGCTGTGCACAAGGCACATATGAAACATAACTAGGTTCCGGTATCAAGACCTCATCTCCCGGATCTAACATGGCACGCATAGCAATATCTATAGCCTCACTGCCACCAACTGTCACCATAACTTCTTTGTTATAATCATATTCTAGATCTAGTTTTCTCTTTAAATAATTGCAAATTTCAATTTTTAATTCCTTAAGACCTGCATTAGAAGTATAAAAGGTACGTCCCCTTTCTAGAGAATAAATACCTTCCTCTCTGATATGCCATGGAGTATCGAAATCCGGCTCGCCCACACCTAAAGAAATAGCATCTTTCATTTCGCTTACAATATCAAAAAACTTTCTAATACCCGATGGCTTAATGTCGTACATTACTTTTGATAAAGGGTCTCTCATTATGGTGTTACCAAAATCCTTTCTTCAGTTTCACTCAACACTGTTCCATAATCTTTATATTTTTTAAGAATAAAATGTGTTGATGTATTAAGAATTGAATCTAATGTAGAAAGTTTGCTTGTAACAAACTGAGCGATTTCCTTCATAGTCTTTTCTTCAATAATTACAGTAAAATCAAATCCACCTGACATAAGATATACAGCCTTAACCTCATCATACTTCATAATGCGTTCTGCAATATCATCAAATCCTGTACCTCTCTGTGGTGTAACACGAACCTCGATAAGAGCTGTGACACGTTCATCGTTAGTCTTATCCCAATCAATCAAAGTATAATAACCACAAATCACTTTGTCCCTCTCCATTTCTGCAATGGCATTGGCAACTTCCGCCTCCTCTGCACCTACTAAAATCGCCGCTTCATGCAAATCGATTCTGCTATTATTTTCCAGTAATCTTAAAAGTTCATCTTTCATTGCCAATCTCCTTTTCTAAATTAATTTATATAATTCATCACCTCTTAAAGGTTCTAAATATCTTATCTCATCACCATTAATAACAACTCTGTCTTTTCCTGAGGTTATTTTTCCAATAACTTCGGAATATATACCATTGTCCCTAAGTGCCTCTACTATTTTATAACCATCATAACTTACAATCAATAGGGAACCTGAACTTTCTAACAAATAAGGATTAGTATTTGCAAACTCAGCAATCTCAATTGCCTCCTGCCAAACAGGTATTTTATTTATGTCGACTTTTATTCCCTTATCTACACAAGACGCCACTTCCCATATGCCACAGAATAATCCACCTTCAGAAACATTATGCATATATACTGCACCATTTTCTATAGCTATCTTTGCAGCATTTTCTATACTTGTATGATTTTTAAGTTCAAGACAATCTTCCACAAACCTTCCGGAAAACTTATCTGACAATTCATCTTTCAGTTTGTTCGCAATAACTGATACGCCACCTACTGCAAGAGTTCCAGCCATAACCACATCCATTCCAGGCTCAATATTATCTGTAGCCAATGAATATTTTGTAGTTCCGATTAACGTTACGTTTATGACAGGCTCGGATACCATTCCTCTGTACACACCACACTGGCTAATTATTAAATTATGCAAATCAGATGCTTTTCTAAAATTTCTAATAATCCTATTTAAAATCTTTTCATCAAATTCCAGTGGTGCTGTAACAGTTATTTGAATACTTTTAGGGACACCACCCTTTTCGCTAATGTCATTTATCAATCTTTGAACATAAAAATGTTCAAAATTATCAAACCTTTTTAATATACAATTAGAAGACATCACTAATGTAATGTCTTCTAACTGCAAACTGGCAACATTCACACCTGGCTTTACTCCTTCAATTCCGGAGTCTAAATTTTTTAAGATAGCTCTTTTATAAGTTACTTCTGAAACTTTGCCAGGATTCATAAACTGCCTCCTATTAACCCAATCGGTAATTATTCTGTCTTTTTTGTTGTTTCGGATTCCTTCTTTTTAGTTTCTGTTTCATTATTGTCTTCTTTTTTTGTAGTTTTTTCAGAATCCTTGTTCTTCTTATCTTTGTCTTTATCTTTCGAAGATTCCTTCTTTGTTCCCTTTACAATAATCTCCGGTGACATAGCATATGTACTTGTATGTATGCGTTCTCTGCTTACTTCCTTGCCATTTTCGTATGTGATTTTCCACAATTCAGCAACATATCCTACATGACCTGCCGATTCTGTTTCCTTGTAGCTCTCAGGCTTTGTGGAATCTTTTTTTATTTTCTTCTTTATCGGTGTTGTTTTTATGGTCTTACTCTCATATTTTACAGAATGGCCTTCATCTCTTGTATCATGTCCATAAATATTAAAAGTTATTGAACCACCCGAATTATAGATACCCTGTACATAAATCGGTGCATCTGTATCATTTTCGAACACTAAATCTTTGTAATCTCCTGCTAATGCTGCATCTGCTGACAATGGTACATATCCTACAGCCATAGAATGTGGATATCTTTCAACTACTTTTATTTCAGCATTCAACAAAGCATTATAAAGTGTGCTTGAAACCTGACAAATCCCTCCGCCTAAGCTATCCTGTACGCCACCATCAACATACGTTCCTGCCGGATGCCAGCCATTATCTTCAGTCCATGGTTCTAAATGTTCATTACATGAATATTGTTCTCCAGGATAAATAACTGCGCCATTAATAAGCGTCGCACCATTTTCTATATTCATGTTTCTGTTAGCATAGGCACTTCCAACAGTAAACTGAGTAGTATAACTACCCATAGGCTCATTCGAAACTTTTCTGCAGTCTTCTTCTGTATATTCTGGTTTTGACACAGTTGTTGTTGCTGTCAACTGAATATCATCATTTTTATTCCACTGTTCTGAAACATATGAAAACAGTTCTTCTACTGTCTTATCATAATCTAATGTTACACCTTCCTGCTCAGGAATAATCTTAAATCCGCTTCCTGTAGCCTCTAATGATGCATTTTGTGCCTTTATTTCATATTTTTCACATTTCTTTTTTAACTTTGTTTTTAATGTATCCTTATCTACACTAATCTCAAGTTCAAATACCATACCATTATGCTGCAAATCAAGACTGTCTTTATATCTTTTAATAATACTTCCTGTTTTTCCTGCATTAACAACATCTTCAATCACTGATGTATTGTTCCACTTATATCCTAATGCCTTTAATGTAGTATTTAAGGTTTTTCCATTAATTTCCACACTAATCTTTGTTGCAAGACGTTCTTCAGCCATAGATTTTATAACTTCATTTGCCTCATCGCTTGTCATTCCACTGACATCAATATTTTCGATTGAAACGCCATTCTTAATCTCTTCTGTATTTTCTGAAGCAGCCCATGCACATATCGTTCCCATTGTAAGAATTATACATGCAAATAACACAACTATCTTCTTAATCCCCTTCACAATCATCCTCCTTAAGTTATATTTCTATACTCTAAAAACTAAAAATTGTTGTAACAACCATCGCAATAATTAAAATCCCGGCTATTACCCCTGCTACTATTCTCTGATTTTTTTTGTTGTAAAAAAAGTTCATATCATTATCCTCTTTCCCAGTGCTGTAATGTCATACCTTGTAAGGCAAATAATTTAATCTAAATATTTTTCATCTGCCCCAAAATACATATTTTCGCCTTCTTACCCACTTTCATTTAGACAGTATACCATAAGTAACAAAATTGTCCTAGTCAAAAATTCTACCTTTTTCAAAAATTATTTTGTCTATTTTTTTTGATGCTTCATTTTTTGATAATTCGTCCAAATCAAAGTCAATATCCATATGATGATAATTAATCAAGGCTGTCAAATATTTCTTTTGTCTATCAGTAATCGGCCGAAGCTTTTTTGCCTTATGCACAAGCCTGTAAGGCTCAAACAATCCGGGATATTCCTCTCCAAACTGTTCAATCAAAATATCGTATAATTTTGATGTAACCATGGCATCATTAAAAGCTCTATGATGATTTTCATCTTTAATCCCATAATAATTGCATAAGAACTCTAGTCCTCTGCTTTCAAGTCCTTTTAATGTTTTTCTCGCAATCTTCAAAGTATCTATACCCATTTTTTCAAATTCCAGATTTAAATTAATAGAATTCTGTTTTAGAAAACTATAATCAAACATAATATTATGTCCTAATAACAAGTCATCTTTTGCAAATTCTAAAAATTCCGGCAACACCTGTTCAATAAAAGGCTGATTTTTAAGCATTTCATCATCTATACCTGTAAGTTCTATAATATACGGACTAAGCTTTATTCCCGGATTAATCAACCTTGAAAAAGTATCCACAACCTTTCCATTCCTAACTTTTACCGCACCGATTTCTATAATTTTGTCCCATTTAGCACGAATGCCTGTAGTTTCAATATCTACGCAAACATAATCTTTAATCATTTTTCTTCCTGTAACTCTCAATTCTATTTACGCCCTATTATATAATCATATTTTTATGATTACAATGTGAAAAAATGTAATTTTATATGTTCTTATTAATATAGTTTGTAATATCAATAATTCCGGCCTGTCTGTTCAAGGGATTTCTATTTTTATAGTCAAATAATATATATGAAACATCTTCTCCCTCTATGTCAAAAACCTCAACATGAGTCATTTTTTCTAGTTGTTTAGAATTATAACTCTCATAGCCATTAAGTAATTCCTTAGCATACTCGTTTTTATAAAATTCTCTTATCTCATTTTTAAATCTATCTATATTTTTTGAAAAATCCGGTCTGCTTTTTGAATTTTCTCTCAAATAAAAGTCCTTTGTCAAAATCTCATCCCAGTTTTCCTTATCCCAAAGTCCTAATTTTTTAACAAATTCAATTACAATTTCATATCTCTTCACCCTTGAATGTTTTTCTCCTTTTTCACAATGTGTCTGATAAAATTGTCCCAATTCTTCATACATTTTAAAGGCTGATTCAAAATATTTTTCAAGGATTTTGATTGTGTTTTCAAATTGAAAACTATTGTAATATATTTCAACAACTGTTTAAATTCTCAAACGGAAGCCCTGCAATCAAATCAAGATACTGATGAATATTTCTTCCCCATTTCTAAAACCAATGCCCTTAATCTGCTGCAATTTGTCATAACCATTCATCACATCACAAAATGTCTGCTCACTTTCACCATACATTACATAATCAATAGCTCTATTTTCTCTTAATACCTGCTCCACATTATACGACACTTCCGGACCGCCTACCTAGATTTTCGTGTTTGGAGATATTTTTTTATAATCGCTTGCTATGTCTTTTACCATGTCTATGTTCCATATATAACATGAAAAACCAATGGCATCCGGTTTTTGTTTATAAATATCCCTAACAATATCTTCACTATACTGATTAATGGTATATTCTGCTATTTCTACTTGATTATTGTTCTTTCCATATTTATCATTAAATGCTTTCAGACTATAAACAGCCAAGTTTGAATGTATATATTTTGCATTAATTGCAACCAATAAAAATTTCATATCTAACCTCCATTTAACAACATAAAATGTGCATTTTCAAATTCTTCCTAACTACCCATTCATCTTCACTAAATTTTTCCTATTATATAAAAACACCTGCAAATCCATACTAATTTGCAAGTGCGTCATTGAAACCTTTCCCTAAAGTCTAGAGTTTTTTTTGCATAACAAAAGCGGGTGATGGGAATCGAACCCACATATCCAGCTTGGAAGGCTGGTGTTCTAC
>CAYWUE010000002.1:0-69538 GCA_964461415.1 uncultured Eubacterium sp. | reverse complement strand
GTTTTATGAACCCTTATACAAGTGCGCCCAAAAATCTCCTTTATTTTTCACTCTTATTCTCCCTGTCCGTACTAGACTCATTTTTCATACTAATCATCCATTCCGCCGCTGACGCTTGTAGCACAAATAGTAATGAAAAATTTGTTTTTCAATCTATCCATATCAGCTCTTAATTCATCATTGTAATATTCCGGTAGCCTCCTACAGCTACCGGAATATTAACACACTTAGCAAAATTTATTTATCCAAATATTGTTTAATATCTTTATAAATACCCTTAGCATCCAATCCATGTTTTTCAAGTAACTCCTCAGCCAAAGCTGATTCTCCAAACACATCTTTTACACCAATCTTATGAACAGGTGCTAAATTCTGTTCACAAACTACATCTGCCACTGCACTTCCAAGTCCACCTATTACAGAATGTTCTTCTACAGTAACTATCTTTCCTGTTTCCTTAGCTGCTTTTATCACTAATTCTTCATCAATAGGTTTGATTGTGTGCATATTTATAACTCTTGCATCAATGCCATCCTTAGCCAACATTTCCGCTGCCTCTAATGCCTCTGATACCAAAATTCCATTTGCAATAATTGTTAAATCTTTTCCATTTTTTAATGTAATACCTTTACCAATTTCAAATTTGTAATCAGAATTATCATTAATAACAGGAACAGCCACACGTCCAAATCTCATGTAGACCGGCCCATTATGTTCATAAGCTGCCTTCACAGCTGCTTTTGCTTCAATATCATCACTTGGACAGATGACAACCATTCCAGGAATAGTTCTCATCAAAGCAAAATCTTCATTACACTGATGAGTAGCTCCATCCTGACCTACAGAAATTCCGCCATGAGTAGCTCCCACCTTTACATTTAAATGTGGATAACCAACAGAATTTCTAAGTTGGTCAAAAGCTCTTCCTGCTGTAAACATTGCAAATGAGGACACAAAAGGAACCATTCCCATAGTAGCTACACCTGCTGCCATGCCTACCATATTTGCCTCTGCAATACCACATTCAATGTGTCTGTTTGGAAATACATCTCTAAATATTGTAGTTTTTGTCGCCCCTCCTAAATCTGCCTCAAAAACAAGCAAATCATCATGTTCTTTTCCTAATTCAACTAATGCATTACCATAACTCATTCGTGTTGCAATTTTCTTTACTTCTGACATAATGCTTCACCTGCCTTTTCTAATTCTTCCATAGCCTGTTTGTACTGTTCTTCATTCGGTGCAGCTCCATGCCACGAAATATTATTTTCCATATATGAAACACCTTTTCCTTTTACGGTTTTGGCTATAATTACTGTAGGTTTACCTTTTAAAGTTCTTGCCTTATCAAAAGCCGCTTTAAGAGAATCAAAATCGTGACCGTCTGCCTTTAAAACATTACAACCAAAAGCTTCAAACTTCTCATCTAATGGCTGTGGTCCGATTATATCCTCAATTGTTCCATCTAACTGTAAACCATTGTTATCAACAATAACACAAAGATTGTCTAATTTTCTGTGAGATGCAAACATAAGCGCTTCCCATACCTGACCTTCGTCAATTTCTCCATCACCTACTAAAGTATATACTCTAAAATCTCTTTTCTGAGCCTTTGCACCAAATGCCATTCCAACTGCTGCTGAAATTCCCTGTCCTAAGGAACCTGTAGACATATCAAGTCCCGGTGTCTTTTTAATATCAGGATGTCCCTGTAGAATAGTTCCGATTTTTCTATAGGTCATAAGAATATCCTTTGAAAAATATCCTTTTTCTGCTAACACTGCATATAATGCAGGAACAGTATGCCCCTTTGATAAAACAAATCTGTCCCTGTCGGGATTTTTATCATCCTTTGGGTCCACATTCATTTCATTAAAATATAAATATGTAAAAATATCAGTTGCTGACAATGCTCCACCCGGATGTCCGGATTTTGCATTGTAAATCATTGATATTGTTTCTTTTCGAATGTTATTGGCAATTTTCTCTAACTCTAATTTATTCATAACAATGCCACCTCGCATAATTTAAATTTTATTCACCAAATACAGCCTTATAATCTGCCTGAAATTTTGCAATTCCTATATCTGTCAACGGATGTTTTGTCATTGTTTCAATTACTTTATATGGGACAGTTGCAATATCTGCACCTGCTAATGCACAGTCAGTAACATGAATTGGGTTACGAACTGATGCAGCAATAATTTCTGTTTCATATCCATATATATCAAATATTTCTGCAATATCTCTAATCAAATCAACACCTGTTGTATTGATGTCGTCTAATCTTCCTAGAAATGGTGAAACATATGCAGCTCCTGCATTTGCTGCCAATATAGCCTGGTTAGCCGAGAAAATTAATGTTACATTTACCGGTATTCCTTCATCTGAAAGAACCTTTGTTGCTTTCAATCCTTCAATTGTCATTGGAATTTTTACAACCATGTTAGGATGAATTTTTGCTATTTCTCTTCCTTCGACAATCATACCTTCTGCATCAACAGTTGTAGCTTTTACTTCCCCACTTATTGGACCATCTACTATTGTTGTAATCTCGCTGATTACTTCCTTAAAATCTCTTCCTTCTTTTGCAATCAATGATGGGTTAGTTGTTACACCACATATTACGCCCATATCATTAGCTTTCTTGATATCTTCTACATTTGCTGTGTCAATAAAAAATTTCATATAACCGCCTCCTAAACCAATTTCCTATTTTGTTTCCTGTCTCTATTTGTTTATTTAATCACTTTCGTAATGCTTTTGCAAGATAAATTCTTTTCAATTTATAATGTTAACATTTGTTTTAATCTGAGTTATTCCGATAATGTTATCGTCCATTTTAATTTGAACTATTCTGATACTAAAATATCCATCTTTTCTTTTTTAATATTAATAAAAAAGATGTCCTATGTCCTATTAGAAGCCAAACTAAACGACTGGTTTTAGTGCGGTATAATAAAACACAGGACATCTGAAGAAAGGGGGTAAATGACTCTCGTCTATTCTATTTCAAATACCTTTTTTAATTTTTCTTCCAATTCAGGCATTGACATAATATTCTCTAATAATACTACCTTTGGAAATGAGTGTGTAAAGTTTTCAAGGTCCCCACCTACAACAAACAAATCTGCTGCATTAGCTGTCGCATCCGATAAAGATGAATGCAAAACCTCAACTCCACTAATTCCCAAATTCTTTAATGCTTTTTCTACATTAATTCTAATCATTAATGATGATCCAAGTCCTGAACCACAACAACACATTATTTTTTTGATTCCCATGATAAAAATCTCCTTTAAATTTATATTTATCCCCTGCCATATCTGACATGGGATATTATTATTCAGTTGTAATATTTAATTTATTATTCAGCTTTTGCTGCTGGTTTTTTAGCAACAAAATTGTATATGATTGGAATTGCAAAGAATACTATACAAACTACTAATAATCCATTTCCTGTAATGAATCTTGCAATGTTTCCTAATACAATACCTGTTCCACAGAAGTCTGCATCTGAGAATGTTGTACTAGCAAAGTTTAATGCTCCAAGTACCGGCATTGTTACTACCGGAAGGAATGTGATTAATAATCCATGAAGGAATGAACCAACAAGACATCCTTTTAAACCACCTTCTGCATTAGCAAATACACCTGATGTAGCACCACAGAAGAAGTGAGGTACAACACCTGGAAGAATAATTGGAACTGCCACTCCTAATCCCTTAATACCAAAGAGTAAGAACATACCTACGATACCACCTAAGAATGATACAAGGAAACCAATAAGTACTGCGTTTGGTGCATATGGGAATACAACCGGACAGTCAATAGCTGGTTTTGCATTTGGAACTAACTTATCAGCAATACCCTTGAATGCAGGAACGATTTCTGCAAGAATCATACGTACACCTGAAAGAATAATATAAATACCGCCTGCAAAGTTCATACCTGATACTAATGCATATGTAAACCAGTTCGTATATCCACCAGAAACATAATTTGTATCTAATTCTGCAAATCCCGGTTTTGTAGCTGCAATACCTGATACAATAAGGAAAAGAACCATCATAGTAATTGAGATTGCTACTGTATTATCTCTCATGAATGATAATCTCTGAGGGAACTTAATATCTTCTGTAGATTTAACTTCTTTACCTTCTTTTCTAGCCTTAGCTGATGTTAATTTACCAACCTGAGCTGCGAACCAGTAACCAATTGTACTAAAGTGACCAAATCCGATATCTTCTGTACCTGTAATCTTTGTCATAGTCTTCTGTGCCATTGCTGGGAAAAGAGCCATAACCAAGCCTAAAATTAATGAACCACCGATAACAAGTGGAGCACCTGAAAGTCCACCCACGCTAAGAACTACAGCGATCAAACAAGCCATATATAATGTATGATGACCTGTTAAGAAAATGTAATTCCATCTACTAAAACGTGCCATAACAATGTTAGCAATCATACCGAAGCACATAATAAGTGCTGTTGGTCCTGCATAATCCACAAGACCTGCTGTAACGATAGCTTCATTGTTTGGAACTACACCCTGTACATTAAATGCAAAATTAAATAATGTACCAAAATCATTTAATGAACCACTCTGCAGGAATGCTGAACCTGCTGATAATACTAAGAAACCTACTATTGTTTTAATTGTTCCTTTTACTACATCTTCTACTGGTTTTTTCTGTAAAATTAAACCAATTAATGCCATCAATCCAACTAAGATAGATGGTGTTGATAATAACTCCTGAATAACTTTCAAAACTGCCATTTAAATTTCCTCCTTTTTTTACTTTAGTTTTGTTCCTGAGCCTTTTTGTCAAATTCTACTAAATACTCATAAATCTGTTCCGGTGCATCGGCATCGATTATTTCTTTTAATGCTTCTTCATCCATAAATAACATAGCCAATGTCTGCATAACAGCTAAATGAGATTCTGAATCCGTAGCTGCTAAAGCTACAAGCAAACGTACCGGTTTTCCGTCCTCTGAAAACTTGACTGGTTTTCTAAGAACTGTTACTGCCAACTGCTTCTCCAGCACTCCCGTTTCAGGTCTTCCGTGGATTAATGCAACATCATCAGTTAATACATAATACGGGCCATACTCATTTGTAATATCAATAATGCCCTTTGCATATGAATCTGTTACATATCCCTGTTCCTCCAGGGAACGCAGGCTTACGGCAATCGCTTCTTTCCAGTCGTCAACATGATCAAGAATCTGAACATTCTCTTTTTTTAACATGTCAAGAATCATCCGTGAACCTCCTTACCAATTTGTAAATTCATCTTAACATCTATTTTTGCGAAAAAGAAGTCCAACATTTTGCACGTTTTTTGTGCAAAGCGTTGGACAGTTTTTGTTTTATTTTTATTTTATTAGCATTTTCAGACAATCAATTACTTCTTTTGATGTTTTGGCATTTTCAAGTTTTTTAACATTCTTTTCAGCCGAAAATACCTCCATTATATCTTTTAAAACTCTTAAATGTTTTTCTTTATCCTTTGCAGACATTACTATAATAATTCTTGCATCATGATAATTTGAAAAATGTATTGGTTCTTTAAATATTCCCATGGAAACACCTAGCTCATTTACATTGTCTAACGGTTGATTATGAGCCAAAACTACATCTTTAGTAATAAACATATATGGTCCATAATATTTCACACTCTCTATTATCGTTTCAATATATTTTTCATTTATTGCACTTTTTTTCTCTAAAGGTTTTGAACTTTTTCTAAGAGCATCCTCCCATGTATTCTTATCATTATCAACAAAAACCAATTCTTCTGACAATAAATCCATGAGACCTTTTTTTCTTTTTCCACGATATGCAGATCGTCCATTAGTTTTCGCAGTAAAATAATCCTGAAGTTCATTATACAAATCTTCCTTCTTCTCATCAGAAATATATTTGTCAATTATTTCAAACAACTCATCAACATCGATATTACTTTGAAGGTTTTTAAACATAGAATGATTTAATATCATATTCTTGTCTTCGGCTGTAAGAACAGAATGAACAATGATTACAGGCACGAGACATTTAATCTTATATGTAGAAACCACAACGTCACATATATTTTGTATATTTACTACATCTTTATTAGCAATAACACCAGTCACTTCTATCTGTGGCAAAATCTTCAAAAGTTCCTGTTTTATAGCATTACCTTCTGAATCTTTATCAGTGCATACAATAAGAACTCTGACTTTTTCATTATGCTCTTCTTCTTTTTTCAGATGTCCTCCAAAATGTAATGTAAGATATGCAACTTCACCCTCTGGTACCGGAAGTCCTATTTGTTGCTCAAGATAATGACAAACAATTTTTGTCAAATCAAATACTTCTGGATATTCTCTAATGACATCTTCAAACACCGGATTTCCAACCTGAATACCATACTGTAATCTATATATAGAATTATTTAAATGATCATATAATGTTCTTTCTAGATCATCCTTATCATCAAATTTTACACAGGCAATACGTTCAAATTCACCCACCAATGCCTTTGCCAATTCATAATTAGATTCTTTTGAACAATTATTAAATATATCAACTGTATTCATTGAAGATCTAGAACCAAGCAAATGAAGACATAAATATATTTTTTCTTTTTCAATTAAATTTTCATATTCTTCCTGAATCAACTTATATTCTAAAGTATTTTCTAATTCTTCTTTTTTTAAATCCGGGAAGTATAGCTTTTCGTTGCCATCCTCCATCAATGGAATCAACATTGCAATGGATTTCAATGTTCCCTCGATATATTTCGTATCAAGTCTACTTTCTATTTTCTTTAGTTTTTTCAGATTTTCTTCTGCTTTTTCATCTTTAATATAAGAAAATGTCTTACTCTCATGAACCGGTTTTAGCATATTTATATAAAGCATAAATAGTGCTCTTATTCTAATACTGTCACCTTCAATAAAATAGCCTTGTTTAGACCTATAACCTAATGTCAAATCAAAATCCTGCAGTTGTTTTACAACCACACGTATATCATTAAATATGGTATTTCTGCTAACCTGCAAATATTCTGATAATTGTTCCACATTAACAGCCTTTTTTGATTTTATAATATAGCAGATTATAAAATATATCCTTTCCATTGGAGAGAAAATATATTCCTCTTTTGCTCCGCCATTTTCCATAACCTGCTCTATTTGCTGTTTTTCTTCTTGTGTTAATCTAATTCCTTTTCCACGAACAACTACAATCTCATCTATCCCCTGGACGCTTAACCAGTCATTGATTTTGCACAATTCATAATAAATGCTTCTTTTTGACAGTTTAAACTCCTCTGATATTTTTGATAATGGAACATATGAATCACTGGCCATAATCATATATAATATTTTTTTACATCTGGTACTTATATATGCTTGTGTCATCACTGCAACTCCTTATTTTGTATTGAAATTATCTTCAATCATGAATATTTTTTTATTTTATAACTTCAATAATTCAAAATCAACCGATTGTCCCTTGTTCATTGCAATAATTGAATCTGTTTTTGCACTAATATTAAGTGCATTTTATATTTTTTCACTTTTATCCTTTATTATATCTTTAATCACTTCTCCGCCAATAATCAACCCTGCAACAGACGGAACAAATGCAACACTTCCAGGTATAGCACGTTTTCTAGTCTTAGCATTTTCTTCATTTACACTTTTTTTATCAGAAAATGGTTTTATTGCCTGTTCTTTTGAATATACCACCTTTAGCTTTTTTATGCCTAGTTTCTTCAATTCACGCCTCATAACCTTAGCTAACGGACAAACCTGTGTATCATAAATGTCTGCCACTTCAAAACAACTTCCATCCAATTTGTTTCCTGCACCCATACTACTTATAATGGGAATATTTTTTTCGTTAGCCTTCTTTACAAGTGCAATCTTTGCTGTCACTGTATCTACTGCATCAACTATATAATCATATTCTTCCCATTGAAAATCATTCTCATTTTCCGGTAAAAAAAAGCAATTGTGAACTCTTACATCAACTTCAGGATTAATGTCTAACATTCTTTCTCTCATAACGTGAGTTTTGTATCTCCCCACAGTACTTCTAGTTGCAATAATCTGTCTATTCAAATTAGACATACATACTTTATCATCATCTATGAGATCAAATGCTTTTATTCCACTTCTAACTAAGGCTTCACATACGTAACCACCAACTCCTCCTATTCCAAAAACTGCTACTCTGACTTTTGACAATCTATCCATAGCTTCCTTCCCTAAAAGAAGCTCTGTTCTTGAAAATTGTTCTGACATATTGCACACTCCTATCCTGTATTTCTAATTTTTATAGAGTATATCAAAAAATAAAATTTACGTAAACGGAAATAAAAGACATATAACTGCCACACACCATGTTATACAACTATTAGTGCTTGACGCGCAATGTTTTCTATGTCGGTTCCTGCGCTTATTAACCTGCAGTCGCCTATAAGTTTTGGATACTTATCAAATAAAAGATTATAATCATAAACATCCCCAGGGCCATTACCTATAGCATGAGAATATTCACACTAAAAATTTTCGCTTGTTTTTCTAGATTTTCGTATGGTCTCATTATCACTTTTCCTCGCTTCCCTTTAGCAAAGTTAGATTTTTTCACGCCATTTCTGTATGACTAATTACAAATTTCTTAATTGTCATAATTATAGATTAATCCACTTCCTGTTAACAATATGATAAACTTTTTTTATCTGTGTTTCCATATAAGTATTGACCTAAACTTGTTCTATATTGACCTTTGTAATAACTTCTGTAAAACATTCCATAAATTGGTAACTATCATTACTAATGAGTAGCATTATCATTAAAAATCATAATATCAAATAGGGTGTTGATATTTTATACACTTTGTGTACTAAATAATTTCACTCACTAAAAACTCCTAACATCTGACTTATCCCACAAAATAAAACAGGACTATTCAGTATAAAACTGAAAGTCCTGTTTTTTTTAAACTATAAGATGCTAACCTTTTTGGTATCCTACTTTATAATTCTTCATATATATCGTAATCATATTCGTCATAACTATCACTGTCATAATCATAATCTTCATAATTATCACCGTCATAATCTTCATCTTCATAATCGTCATAATATTGTTCTTCATTATATGAATCTATATCAGAATTAATTTTATCACTTATATTGTGTCCAGCAAATATTGCTCCACCGATACATAAAGCGTAAATTAGTATAACCAAAACAACTTTTGTGATAAGTCCTGATATTGCACCTTTGGCTGCGGCTTTTGCTCTTTTTGGTTTTTTATTTTCATATAATAAGAAAAATATTAATCCAGCTATCGGACTAAAGAAACCAATAATTGCAAACAAAAATTTAAATTCTCCTGTTTCATTATTAAGTTCAGCATTACCTTTTTCAATCTTTGTCCCACAACTATGACAATATTCACTATTATCATCAATTTTGTTGCCACACATCTTACAATACATACATTTCTCCTTTGAATTGAATATCCAGCATTCGTTACTAATTGCATATATTATACTTTAACGTTATAAAACTCAAGCACAATAACTATAAACTTCTATAGATTGCTTATTGCTTATTGATAGTAACTTCTCTTCCTCTGTAAAAATTTTTACACTTACAATTTTATTTTTTCATCATCTAGCTTGCTTGTAAGAATTGCCAGAAAATATTTTCTTAAACGATTTTTTCTTTCCTCAAAAAACCTTTCCTTTGGCACATAAAAATTATCATTTATTCTTTCTGAGTGCTTTTCATCCGATAGTAATTCTCTTATCTCTTTAACCATCCAATGATCTTTTCGCATTTTTTCATAATACTGCAGAGCATTAGACATCGGTTGATTATTTTTATCATTATTATCTTTCTTATCAAGTATCATCATATTACCTATAGAATTTGTATATTTATCCCTGTTTTTATCTTCAGGTTCAAAATATTTTTCCAATGCATTTTCATCCTTCTTCTGTGGTTCTAGATGATCCAAATGTATGCTCTCATCTTCAAATGTTATTACCGTATGTGGTTTTTCAAGATAATCTCCTACTTTTTCCATCCTAAACAAATTAATAAATAATATTTTTGCTCTTAAATCGCTTTCACTTTTTCCATACCGCCACTCATCCATCCATTCATCAAACTGTTTTTTCATATCATCCATATCATTTGATGAAATTTCATATGTATAATCGATTCCTTTAATATTATTTTTTTCAATTATCTGCTTTGCAACTTTTCTTGGCATTTCATAATTTTTGCTCAATAATGCTGTTCTCCACAAATCAAATGATAATTTGTGAATTTCCTCATACATGTTTTTTTTACTTTGCAAGTCTCTCAGATATTCATGAAAATTGTCAAGATTTATGGTGCCATTTTTTGTATTGTCATCAATATATCTCTTTAGGATTACATTTATTAAAGCACTTATTACTCCATACTGTTTCAAAGCATTAAGTAAATGTATTGTCTTGTATGTAATTGTATAATCTGTTTTAATTTCTGCATTTAATGCCTTCTCATTTTTACTTTTTACAGCCACATTATATTCTTTAAATATATCGGCTAACATTTGATATACATATATATCATTTTGTATATCCCTTGAGTTATATTCAGTCTTGCAACTATTAAGATAATTTTTTTCTAATGTTTCTCTATATCTCTGATTATCACGCATTTTAAGGGTATCATCTGCCGTAAAAAATGTTGTGGCAAAATATGATATGAGATTTGCCTTTTCTTTTACTATATCACTTGTAAATACCTTTTCAACCCATATTTCATCAACTTCTTCTATGCACTTATCTTTCCTTTTTTCATCTTCTTTAGAATGATTGCAATACCATCTATAAAAGAGATTTTTTATCAAATCCAAATCTTCTATTTTAAGAGCTCTGTCATTTAGTACCTCAAATAGCGTATATGCATCTTTTTCATTTCCTGTAATAATAACACAAAATTTAATATTGTTTATTAGTTCATCGATTTTCACTATTAATTGTTCCGTTAGTTTCAATGGATTTAGTTCTTTATCACATACACTCTCCATAACTTTATCAAATTCTACATTAAGTGCATTTAAATATTGTTCTTCTAACGTATATCTCTCTGGATCTTTGTATGAAATTCTTTCAAAATCTTTATGTGAAATTCTTTCAGGATTTTTTGAATCCGACATAATAACAATAAAGCTGCTTAATGCTTTCTGTAATTTCTCATTATATGATTCTCTATTATATTTTAAACATAATTCGCTTTTTTCAAGCATTTCTACTTGTAATTCATAATACCTATCTGCATAATCATCGATGTTTGATAAATTTTTTTCTGGCAGAAATGCCAGTTCCTGATACAATTTAAGTAATTCATCATAACATTTTTCCATTTCATCTTTAGTTTTTTCATCATCAGTTTCAGCAATTTTTTTATTAAACAACTCATACTTTTTCTGCATATTTCTTCTATATTCCTCTCCGAATAACATAGAAGATACATCCACAAAATTTTCAAAAGATTTTGTTATTATTGTTGTTCTTCTTTTATTTATCTGTTCTTCTAAACAAGCTCTTTGTAATACAAATTTTAAGTATGTCAATAAAAACATTGTTGTAAGTCTTTGTTGACCATCTATAACGTCATATCTGCTCTTTTCTGTTTCTACTAAAACAGCAGTGCCTACAAAATATTCATTTGTTTCATCATTGTCACTATCTTTATTCATATTCTTTTCAAAGTCATCTAATAAATTTTCAATATATTCCTTAGTCCATTTGTACGGTCTTTGATAATAAGGAATATTTATTTTCATAGATACAGCTTTGTCTTTATTTTGCATATCACTGCACAAATTTTTAATGTTCCTTATTTCTGCTCCCTTTAATTCCATCTTACTCCTCCGTTCATCTACATTTCCTCACCTAGTTCCTTAACTGCATCTATCAAAACATCAATATCATCTTTCGTAGTAAATCTGCCTACACTTACCCTTACCACACCGCCATATTCCATGTCCTTCAAATGTTTGTGTATCAGCGGTGAACAATGATATCCTGTTCGAACTGCCACATTATAATCCTCGTCTAATATCATTCCAATATCAGATGCCTTGTATCCTTTAATATTAAATGACACTATCCCAATATGCCGGTTGCTTTTTGGAAGATATAATATAACATTCTTTATTTTACTAAGTCTCTCAATGAGATACTCTGTAAGCTTTTTTTCCTGTATAAAATATCCATTTTTATCCATTTCCTGTTGCTCTAAGTCATATTTTATTTTAGCTTCTATATTAGAATTATCTGTATCTGCTTCCTGTTCACTTTCACATACTTTTATAGATTTTCGCGTTTCGCCTGCCTGTTCACTCTCACATGCTTTTATAGGCTTTCGTATTTTTACTTCCTTCTCTAGCTCCCTAAGTGCCTGATTCATTCCTGCCACAGCCACAATATTGGGACTGGCCGGTTCGAATTTTAAAGGTAGTCTGCCTGGCATTTCTAAATTAAGCGAATCGCTTCCTGTACCTCCTAGCATATATGTATCTATCTCCAAACCATTTTTTATAAAGAATCCACCTATTCCAAATGGTCCATATAGGTTTTTATGTCCTGCAAAAACCAGAAAATCCATATCCTGTTTTTTCATATCTATATTCAATAAACCTAGAGATTGAGATGCATCTACAACAACTTTTGCATCATACTTTTTTGCCACAGCAATAATTTCATCAATAGGCAAAATATATCCTGTAACATTGCTGACATGTGTCATAAATACCCATGAAGGTGGATTTATAGAAAACATATATTCCATTTTTTCTATGTCTATTTCTAACGTTTTTTCATCAAGCGGAAGCTCCACCATTTCGAAACCATACTTCCTACATATACTATGCAAAGGACGCATTACCGCATTATGTTCAAAAGGTGAAACATAACATATATCTGTATTTTTCCATTTTATTCCACCTATAATCATATTTAGCGCTACTGTAGCTGACGGTGCAAAAACTAAACTTGCAATCTCCATTCCGTTAACAAGCTTAAGACCTTCTTCTTTTGTTTCATCTATTAACTTAGTCGCCATTTTTGCAAGTCTATAACCACCTCTGCCTGCATTCACTGCAAGATGTCTATTTGCATAATCCATCGCTTTATATACAGCTTCAGGCTTAGGATATGTTGTGGCTGCATTATCTAAATATGTTATATTTAATTCTTCTGTTGCTACCATTTTTTCTTTTCCCTAACTATTTTCCAAGTAATCCTTCCAACGTTTGCACCAATACTGAAACTTTTTGATTTAATTCTAAAGTATCTCCAAATTCCTCTAATGCCTCATCTATGGCATTTTTTAAAAAGTAACTTGTACTGTCCTCATCATCAGTTTTAAAATATTTTTCGATTATATTATCTCCATTTTGAATGGAAATTTTATTTTCTACTGAATCAGACTGCTTTGTTTCTTTTATTGACTCGACACTGTTTTTCACAAAAATCAAATCTTCAACAAATTTCCTGTAAGAATCATTCTTCCAGTCATTAATATAAACTCCTGAAACAATTCTACATATACGCCCAACAATTTCTTCCTCATAATTTGTTGTCATGTTTTCTATATAAGACATAAATCCGGTAATATTTTCAGCATAAATATGTGACTTTGATTTATCACTTTGAACTACATACCAGTTTTTAAGGCAAGCACTTAGACTTTCTTCCGGTTTTGCACCAAAAATACTTTTTATTTCTACAGATGTCTTTTTCTTAACATTTCGAAGATTATCATTCATATAATCTCTTAGATATTTTATATAGGAAATACAATTTTCAAAAACATCCTCACACTCTCTATTTTCACATAATGCTTCTGGTATTTTTTCGAAAAGAACCTCTCTTGGATTTAATTCTATCCCCTTAAATATTCTTCGAAAACTGCATAATTTTTCCATATATTCTTCTGGCAAATATTCCTCTTCATCCACTTCAAATATTTGCTTTGTAAATGTTAACGTATATTGGTCTAATGAACGGTACCATCGCTGTATCCCCGATGTAATATTGCTTAGCCTTTGCATTTTTGACTTTTGTTTTTTTCTTAGTTCCTCTGTCAAAAACAGCTCTTCTAAAACATTTAAATACTTTTCTTTCTGAATACTTTCTTTTTCTATATAAAGATAATATTCATTCGGTTTTTGGTTGATATTATTTAATATCTCACTAGAAATCTCAACTTCTTTATCCTGCAAATATATAATTGGTGTATCTTGAAGATTAACGATTTTCTTTGCAATAAAAATAGGTATAATACCTTTTCTGGCACCAAACTGTTTGCCTAACAATTTTTTGTAAAGTTTTTCAAAGCAAACCTTTTCTCCAGCACTTTTTTTAATAAAACGATCTATTTCATTTATAATTCTTCTACAACCGTCCTCTTCTTTTTTATCACCTTTTAAAATCCCCGTATTAACTAAAGTTGCCCTAAAAATAGTAGACTCAGAACTTGTTCCCTTTTCAAATCTTTCAAGCTCATCTTCATTTAGAATTGCATCAATTATCTGATTTCTTGCTTTTTTAATTTGAGACGATACAATTTTTCTATTTATGAGTTCATTGTTTATCTTTGGAGCATGTTCATAATAACTTGAACAAATGTCACTTAAAAATCTATTAAACGAAACTTGGCTTTCAAACTCATACGAATCATTTATGCTGCAATTTAAGCATTTGCAATTATTATTTTCAAAAAGATATAGCTTTTCTATCTCTGAATTTAGTTCAAAAAGCAAATCTTCTCTATAAATAGACAATTCCTGTTCTAAAACTTTGTTTTCTTCTAAGAACTCCTTGTCTTTTCTCAATTTTTCTACAGCCTTTAATTTTCTGATATTCTGCTGCATACCAAAAACTACATTCGGATAAATAACAACTATTCTTTCATCCTGTAATTTATTCACATGCGCCTGTATTTCCTCAATACTCTTATTCTTTAGCATTACAATACAAACAATCAATCCGTCCGCATTATATGTTTCAAATAAATATTCTGACTTTGACACACTAATAAACTGCTCTTTTGTCATATAGACATATTTGAAATAACGTGTCATTGTATATTCCTGATTGTATTTTTTAGGCAATATATAATCAAGTTCTGATATAGTGCTAATTTCCTCAGCCCACTTTAAACTTAAAGGTTGTTTTTCAATCATCTTATTAATCTGATTTTCCAAATTTATGCCAATATTATTTTTAAAAGCATATATGTTCAATTTACTTCTGTATATTATAATATTTTTTTCTTCTAATTTTTTGAGACTCGTTGAAAAATCTTCCTTTGAAAGACCACTAGCCAGTCTTATTTCATTTTTTCTAACAGGTATTTCTTCATTTTTGTTAATCATATGTAAAATAGCCATGGCCTTGACTATCTTTTCTTCATTTATAGATTCTGTCTTAGTCAGGGCATAGTCTGCCTTTAACCATTCATTATTTATGTTTGGCAAAGAAACACTGTCCTTAAAAATATTTTGAAAATAGTCATAAACAACATCTACAGAAAGCATTTTATCTGCTCCATTTTCAATGATATTTACAAGGCTGCCTTTTTCGTCATTAGAAAGAAATGTAAATATACTTCTTTCGTTCTGTGCTACTTTTTCACTTATGCTTAAAAGTGCATATGACGTAAGCGGAAGCATCGGAAAACAACCTTCCATTACAATCTTTTTATATTCCTTTTCGGTAAACAAACCTGAAAAGCATGGACTTTTATAAGATTCTTCAATTATTTCTTTATTAATCTGTTTCTCTAAAAATTCACTACATTTTTTAATATTCTTTTTTATAACATGAGAAATAAGCTCATAGTTATTCTGTGCAGAAACAATAAATCTGACTTCTCTAAGTCGTCCCTCTACCCCTTTGAAAGCATTTACAATCTCTGCAGGCAATCCATTACCATATTCCTTGATACTCTTATGTGCTACAAAAGTAATGTGAATCTGCTGCTTTTTAGAATTATTTGACAGCTCGCACATATCCTGCAAAATCTTCATGTCATATGCAAAGGTCTCTTTATCATGTCCCTCAATATATTTGCTAAATTCATCAAATATTATATAGATTCCACCATAGCCATAATCTTTTAAGGCATTACTTATTTCCTTATATAATGTCATTCCATTATTAGTAGTCATAGGAACGAATTCACTGCCTGCAGTAAGCTTTGGATGAATTTTTTTGAACAAAACCAGAGCATTTTTATTCATATTTTCTAATTCTTCAATAAAGGTCTTTTCGTCTTTTTCATAATTAAATAAAATCTCTTTAAAGCTCTCATATACAGCCTTGTAATCTGACTTCCACTTTAAAATCACCTCAATGGCTTTTGTGTAATCACTTTCGGGTGCAATATTGCTTAAATGATTGTTTTTAAGCGCTGTCATAAGAGACATAATCAATTCTTTATTCAAATCTTTTTCTGTTCCGGAAATGATAACTGGCAAGAAAGGTTTGTTATTTTCAGTGATTTTTATGATTTTTTCATAGGTATCACTGGAAACCTTTTTTATTTTTTCCATCACCTTTCTTGTAGTGCCATCCTGCATTTTGTTTAATAATGCAAGCAAAACTAACAAAAGATGAGACTTTCCCTTTCCGTATGGTCCAATGAGAATATTTGATTTATTTTTATTTTTTAGTACATTGTCCAAAAAATAATCCAACACCATAACCGATGAATGTGTCGGTATATAACTGTTAAGTTTTGTATCGTTATCTATATCTAATTGTAAATTTATAGAGTTCTGAAATTTTTTGTCTATCTCTATAAAATCCTTAAAACAACTCATCTTATATTAACCCCTTGATTGTTTTGTAATAATCTTTAATTATATCTTCGCAGTCTATTTTTTTATTTAAATAAATCATATCAAGTCCTGCTGTTCTATTTACGGTAAGGTAACCTAACTCTTCAAGACTATCCATATATTCATTCAAAATCACTCTTTTTAAATTTAAAATTTTTCCTGGTGATAAAGGAGAATTTAGTAATTCCTCCATTCCGATAGAATCAGTATTTTTATGTTGTAAAAATTTAATTAGAGAATATAAAACAGCATAAGATGGCAGCTTATCCTTGTCCGGCTGACTTTTTATGTAATTGTTTCCATCCTTCTTTATCAGCCCTAATTGTGAAAACGGAGAAATTTTCTTTTCCTCCGGATCATAATCTTCCTGCTTTTCTTTTATGTACATATATAAAAGTACAGAAATATCATCTTTTAGCGAACGTGATGATATGTTTTTGTCTGCTAAAATGATTAACTTTTCGTTTAGGATATCTGTTAACTCATCTTTAGAAAACTCATCCACATTAATCTGATTAAAAAATACATACCAAGTAGTTGCAAGCTCCATATTTCCGGCAAGATTTATGTGAAAAATCCACAAAGCAAAAATATCTTCTAAATATTTATCATTTTCTAAAATAATATCTCCTGTTTTTGTAAGTCCGGTAGGCTTCTTTTGTTGCTCCTTTATAAATTCACCGGCTTTTAGCCAATAGCGAATGGCTTTTGCCATATTGCTTCCCACTCCAAGAGCATCCGCTCCAAAATTTTCTGAAAAAACCTTAGGATTCTTTGATACTTCCAAAAGTCCTTTACTAAGCCAGCCTTCACGAATAGCAAAAGTTTCATGTCCTTTAAGTTTTATAGTCATATTCTTCTCCATTTTCATTACAAGTAATTTTATTTTCTTTTTATAGCAAGAACCTTTCGCATATAGCATCCTGCTGTGTAATGGTTAACGCATTCTGCACACCTTACACATTTATCATCTAAAATTCTATAGTCTAGATTTCCATCTTTATCTTCCTTAATAACAATAGCATTATGCTTACAAATACTCTCACAGGCTCTACATGCCATACACATCTGGTACTTTGTTATCTGACATTTAATCTTATCCTCGGCGCCCTTTAAATTTTTTGCACCATCTATTCTGCTATCTATAATTGTGACTTTCAGTGTATTCGTGCCAATACGTCCCTGCAATTTCAGTACAGGATTTCCATTTTTTCTGATAACGTAAACTTCACCCAAACGCTTATTTCCCATATCATAATTTAAGTATCCAAAAGGTTTAAACAACTCATATAACTGTTCTGAAATCGGTCTTTGAAGCTGATAATTAAATGTATCTTCTTCTAATACACATGGTTCAAATGCAACTGTGGATTTTTGAGCATAATCTACTCCATTACCACCCTGTCTTGCTTTCCATTTTCCTTCATCCACATAAACTTCCGGATCCGGTTTTCCTATCTGTGTGGCAAATTCAATAAGAAGCTGTCTAAATTTTTTTGATTGTTCAGGCATATGAATTTTTGATAAAAATTCAGACCAACCACTGTTATTCGGACAACACCAGCATCCCACTCTGGCATAACCTAGGCAATATGCATAATTAAAATCAATTTTTGTTGTAAGCATATAAAGCCACACATCAAAATCCATCCAATCTATAATAGGAGAAATTGTAATCTGCTTTGTAATCTTTGAGCCTTCTGTTTCACGCTCATATTTATTTCTGCTGGCAGATTCATTCCTTCTGATACCATAAAAAGTAATAATCTTATTTTTATTTCTAAACATGGTTTTTATTTTTCTTTGTATGGCACCTGTCTTAAATATTGTGCAACACCATCTCATTACCCTGCTAGGCGGTCCAACTAATCTACACAATTCTTCAAAATCTTTATCCTTATTTCTTGATGAAACCACAGGTGTCTGAAAATGTTCTTTTTTAAACCTATCTATATATTTCATAGTTTCCGGAAATTCTAATGTAGTATCTCCAAATATATGCAAAATCCTAGGTTCGCTAAGAGCTCTCATAACCAAATCAGATGTAACTGTAGAATCCTTCCCACCTGAAAACGAAACAAACATATCTTTTGTGGTATAATCCTTAGTAGAATTTTTTATGTAATCTACTGCCTCCATCAGGATAAATTCATATCGGCTCTTGTTTGCCTTAACGAATTTTTCTGAAAATTCATTAAAATATCCATAGTCAATATTTTTCACTTCTTTTTCGTAAAGATTTCTTATCTTGTCTGTGTCTTTATTTTTTAAGTCCTTTACAGAAAATTCGATTTTTTCTCCATCCGCTATATATCTGTTTCCGGCACAATTCCACACTGATTTTTTTTCATAAAATCCCGGATTCTTTTCAGTCATTATCTCAAGAAGAAGTCTTTCCTCCGGAAAAACAGGTCTAATATCTGTCGTTATTCTATATCCTTTATTGCCACAACACTCACATGTTTTTTGGTAAATCGGCACCTTACATTCATCACACCAGAATATGTCGGATTTTTCTAATTCCGTTCTTTGATTGCACACAGGACATATACTGCTTTTTGTTTTTATATTGTCATTTTTACATATATAGTTTAGCATTTTATCACCTATCTAAAATCTTCTGGTTTCAAATGCAAATATGAACACAATTCTAAAAATTCCGTAGCTGAAAATACAATATCAGCACTCTTTAACCGTTCGATGGAAATTCCCACATATTTTTCAATTTCAGATAAGGAAATTTGATTTTCTTCTATATAATTAACTATTTTCATTGAAATGTTGTCATTATTTTTCATTTGTCACCGCCATTCTTGTTTTCCAAGAAATTTTCTATTGTAACTCCTATTATATTCTTTGGTTAAGAGAATTGCAACGTTGTTTTTTCTTGGATAAAGAGAACTGGTTGACGTTATTTTTTTCTTACTATATTATTAAAAAAGAGGTATTAAAAATGAAAAATAAAAAGATTGCACAGGTACTAAAGTATTATCGAAAACTAAACAATTTAAGTGTTAAAGAAGTATCCAATTTATTAGAAGAAAAATCATTAAAGGTTGCAGAAAAAACAATTTATGGCTGGGAAAGCAGCCAGACTCAGCCGGATGCAGATACTCTACTTATTTTATGTGATATTTATAATATTGATAATATTCTTGGAACATTTGGTTACAATGATGACAATCCTATAACTCTCACACGACATGAACAAAATTTAATAGAGCAATACAGAAAACATCCTGAATTACAGGATGCTGTAGATAAGTTATTAGATGTGTAAAAATGCAAAAAAATACACAGCTGCATGCATAATTTTGCAGCTGTGTATTTTTTATTCTATTGTTTCATCGTATATAGCACGAATTCCACCTATAAACTTAGGCCTGCTTCTTGCCGCTAACACATTAGCCTCACCAATTTTTTTATTTTCAAGTCTTACAGGTACAGCCACTTTTTTGATATGCATACCTATAAGGGTTCCACCAATATCTATGCCTGCATCTGCTTTAATTTCTTCTACAGCTACCGGTTCTTTAAATGTTTTATAAGCTGTTGTTGCAAATGCCCCCCCGGCCTTTGGCTGTGGAATCACATTAACTATTTCAGAAAAAGGCACCGCGTCTTTTTCTACTATAATTGCTCTGTTCAGATGTTCACAACACTGGGCTGCTAAAAATATATTTTTTTCATTAAGTGTTTCATATATTCCTTCAAAAACAGCTTTCGCGACTTCTAAATTAGAATTACTTCCTATTTTGTCTCCACATATTTCACTAGAAGAACAACCTACCACCAGGATATTTCCTTCTTTAAGCCCTGCTTTTTCACATATTTCTTCTGTTGTTCTTTTTGCCTGTACTTTTAACTCATCATACATATTTCTATACTCCAACTTTTTATATTTCCAAATTATTTTTCACCATATTTGTAACTTTTGCGCTATCAAATATCATAATCAATATCATAGCTAAAACTAAGCATGTTCCACCTTGTATGCAATTACTTATGATGGATGGAGCTGCTGCCATTCCATATCCTAAAAAAACACTTTCATAGAAAAAATATCCTGCAATCATAACAATTTCAGCGCTAATGCCACTTACTACATAGCAAACAATTTTATTTATATAATTGCTTTCAGTTTTATTTAACAGCTTATAAATACAGTATGCCACAATTACCATCAAAAACTTAATAACAAAAGTTCCCGGAACATAAAAAGCATATCCATTCAAAAAATCTGCCAGTGCCGAACCTATACCCGCAGCTAAAGCTCCATACCATCCGCCAATCATCCATGCTGATAAAAGCACAATCGTATCTCCAATGTTAACGTATCCATTAGTTCCAAATGTTGGCACCTTAATAATCATAGTAGCCACACAAACTATGGCTGCAAACAATGATGTTAATACTATCTTTTTAATTTTATTCATAATGACCTCCCTACTAGCATATTAAAAAACAATGTACCTCTTGTGCACTTCGCGTGCAAGTGGATGCGCATTCATTAATACCTTTCCACGAGTTGATTTCCATCTGTTTACAGAAAAATCAACGATTTCTATCATAATATACCTTTAGTGGTCTTATTTATATATTCAATTTTTTCTGTATTTATAATACCAGATTTTGTTTAATCACATGTCCTTCAATATAACTTTGAACATTTTCAAGTGTAGTATAGCTAATCGCTTCTAATGCTTCCTCAGTTAAAAAAGCCTGATGTGATGTCACTATAACATTTGGAAATGAAAGTAATCTTGATGTAATTGACGTTTCCATAATATCATCTTCTCTATTTTCAAATACATTCGCTGTTTCTTCCTCATAGACATCAAGTCCAACACTATGAAATTTGTGCATACGTATGCCTTTTATAAGATCTTCTGTATCTATCAAGGCTCCTCTTGATGTGTTAACAAGCACAACATCATCCTTCATTTCCCTTATTGTTTCTGAATTTATCATATGGTAAGTATCATCAGTCAAAGGACAATGAAGCGAAATCAAATCGCTTTCTCTTAATAATGTGTAAAAGTCCACATATTCTACAAAATCAAGTTCTGGATTTCTACACATATCATATGCTATAACCCTCATTCCAAAGCCGTTACAAATCCTGCACATTGCAGCTCCAATTTTTCCGGTACCAATTATCCCTGCAGTTTTCCCAAAAAAATTTATTCCAGTAAGTCCTACAAGACTAAAATTGTTTTCTCTTACTTTAATATAACCTTTGTGAATATGACGATTACTTGCAAGTGCTAATGCCATAGCGTGTTCAGCGACAGCCTGTGGTGAATATCCCGGCACCCTGAATACCAAAATCCCTTTTTCTTTCGCTCTTTTTATATCCACATTATTAAATCCGGCACATCTTAGCAATATTATTTTTACCTTATTTTCAGCCAGAATATCTATTACTTTCGCACTAAAATCCGAACTTACAAAACCACACACTGCCTCAAATCCACTAGCATATCTTGCTGTTTCTATCGAAATGTCACTCTCCGTATATTCTATTTCTATATCTTTATATTTGGGTAAAACATTATCAAAAGATTCTCTATCATATTTTTTTGTATCATAAAATAATATTTTCATACATTACCTCGCATTTACACTGATTAATTCTAGATATATTTGTATCACTCCTATTATGACACATCTATATTTTTTGTCTACTATATTCTTTGATTCACCGACTATTTTCTTCAATTGCCTGCTCTAGCATCATATCTTTCACTTTCATTAATCTAATCTGTGTACTTCTTTCATTTTCATCTAGTTTCATGGTTATATATTTTATATTTTCTAATGCTTCTGGAATTATTACATTTTCTAATGCATTTACCCTTCTTCTTGTTTTTTCTATTTCTGTTGCAAGAAGTTCACAAGTTTTTTCCACCTGTGCTAATTTTAACATATCTTCAAACACTGTACTTAAGGAATATACTGCATCATCTAAATCTCCAGTTGTAAAAGCATAACCATAAGAGTAAATATCATTTCCACTGATATCGTCTCTTGTTTTAAATTCTGGTATGTCAACACTCATTATATTTTTTACATTTACTTCCACGTTCAATGTTTTTTTTAAGCCTATCATTGCTGTGTTTAATATTTGCTCACTCATTCCCGCTCTTGCTATGGCAAATTCTTTATTTGAATTTTTTATTCCTTTTTCTACCTTAAGACGAAGCTCCATATTTTCCCTTATCAGTTCCATAAATTGTCGAACCAGCTCATCTCTTTTATCTTTTAACAGTTTATGTCCACGTCTAGCTGACATCAGCTTTTTCTTTTGTTTTGTCAATTCCATTCTTGTAGGATTTACCATATATACCTCCGTTGCAACTCATCACTCCGGCTATATTTGGTATAAACAAGATTTCTAAATATAAAACTTTTGTTTCTACCTCTTTAGCCGGTACTTTTATTGCACTTCTCCCTGATAATATTGTTCTAAATATTTATCGTCGATTCGTTTTAGTTCTGATTTTGGCAGCATTGACAATAGCTTCCAGCCTATCTTTATTGTTTCTTCTATGGTTCGGTTGGCATCGTATCCCTGTGACACATATTGTTTCTCAAACTCTTCTGCAAATTTTGCGTAAAGTACATCCATATTTGTCAGTGCCGCTTCTCCTAATATTGTCATTAACTCTTTTGCTTCTTTGCCTCTTGCATAAGCTGAAAACAACTGATTCATTACATTGCTGTGGTCTGCTCTTGTTTTTCCCTCACCTATTCCTTTATCCTTTAATCTGGATAGTGATGGTAATACATCTATTGGCGGTTCCACACCCTTTCTATATAAGTCTCTGCTTAGTATTATCTGACCTTCTGTAATGTATCCTGTCAAATCTGGTATAGGGTGGGTTTTGTCATCTTCAGGCATTGTCAATATCGGTATCATTGTAATACTTCCATCTTTTCCTCTCTGTCGGCCTGCTCTTTCATACATTGTAGCCAGGTCTGTATACATATATCCGGGATATCCTCGTCTGCCTGGAACTTCTTTTCTGGCTGCAGATACTTCTCTTAGCGCATCGGCATAATTTGTTATGTCTGTAATTATTACTAGTACGTGCATCCCTTTTTCAAATGCCAAATACTCTGCTGCTGTAAGTGCCATTCTTGGAGTTGCTATTCTTTCTACTGCCGGATCATTAGCAAGATTTACAAACATTACTGTTCTATCTATTGCTCCATTTTCCTTAAAACTATTTATAAAGAAGTTAGATTCCTCAAATGTTATTCCCACCGCAGCAAACACTACCGCAAATGTCTCATTTTTTCCAAGTACCTTTGCCTGTTTTGAAATTTGAGCAGCTAAGTCTGCATGTGGAAGACCCGATGCTGAAAAGATTGGTAACTTTTGTCCTCTAACTAATGTATTTAGTCCATCTATTGCCGATATGCCCGTTTGTATAAATTCTGACGGATAGTTTCTTGCTACCGGGTTCATTGCCACTCCATTAATGTCTTTTCTCATCGTTGGCAGTATCTCCGGTCCATTATCTATAGGGTTACCCAATCCGTCAAATACTCGCCCAAGCATATCTTCTGATACGCCAAGTTCCATGCTTTTCCCTAAAAATCTCACCTTACTATTTGATAAGTTTATACCGGTTGAGTCTTCAAACAACTGTACTAATGCATTATTCCCATCTACCTCTAGTACCTTGCATCTTCTAATTTCACCATTTGCAAGTTCTATTTCTCCTAATTCGTCATAAGTAACATTATCCACGTTTCTTATCATCATCAGTGGTCCTGCCACCTCTTTTATTGTTCTATATTCCTTTGGCATATTAGAACTCCTCCTTCTTAAGAGTTTCAGCTATTTCTTTCGATAATCTATCCATTATTTCATTAAAGGTTTCATCTAATTTTTCTTCCGTTACATATTTAAATCGACCAATATCACTTCTTACAGGCATTTTTATAAGGTCTTCTGCCAAACTTCCCTCCTTCAATGCCTCCATTGATTTATTATAAAATCCAAGTACTAATTCCATCATCATATGCTGTTTTTTCAATGATGTGTATGTGTCTACTTCGTGGAATGAATTCTGATGAAGATAATCTTCTCTTATTGAACGTGCTGCTTCCATTTTTAATCTATCTGTTGCTGATAAAGCATCCATACCTACCATTTTTACTATTTCTTCCAATTCTGTTTCTTCCTGAAGCAGTTTCATCAACTCTTTTCTTAATTCAAGCCAATCTTTATTAACATTTTCTACAAACCATCCACCGATTCTGTCTACATATAGTGAATAACTTGTCAGCCAGTTTATTGCCGGAAAATGTCTCTTATAAGCCAGATTCGAATCTAATCCCCAGAATACCTTTACTATACGAAGTGTTGCCTGAGATACAGGTTCTGAAATATCACCACCAGGAGGAGATACGGCTCCAATTACGGAAAGCGCACCTTCTCTTCCTTCTTTTCCTAATGTAATAACATCTCCGGCTCTCTCATAGAATTGTGCAAGACGACTGCCTAAATATGCAGGATAACCTTCCTCTCCCGGCATTTCCTGCAAACGTCCTGACATTTCTCGCAACGCCTCTGCCCAGCGAGATGTGGAATCTGCCATAAGAGCTACCGAATATCCCATATCCCTAAAATATTCTGCTATAGTTATTCCTGTATAAATTGAAGCTTCTCTTGCTGCTACCGGCATATCCGATGTATTTGCTATAAGTACAGTCCTCTCCATCAATGACTGACCTGTCTTAGGATCTTTCAATTCTGGAAATTCATTAAGTACGTCTGTCATTTCATTGCCACGTTCTCCGCACCCGATATAAACAACTATATCTGCCTCAGCCCATTTTGCCAGCTGATGTTGAATTACAGTTTTCCCACTACCAAAAGGGCCCGGAACTGCCGCCACACCTCCTTTTGCTATAGGGAATAATGTATCAATTACTCTCTGACCTGTAATAAGCGGCTTATATGGTGCTTTCTTTTCTTTATAAGGTCTACCCTTTCTAACAGGCCATTTCTGCATGAGAGTAAGTTCTTCAACTCCTTTTTCTGTTTTTACTTTGGCCACAGTTTCTGTTACACTATAGATTCCCTCGTTTATTTCTATAATCTCTCCCTTTATACCAAAAGGAACCATAATTTTTTGAACAACCGCTGCTGTTTCCTTTACAGTTCCAATCACATCTCCTGTATCTACCATATCTCCAATTTTTAAATTAGGTACGAATTTCCACTTTAAATCTCTTTTCAAAGATGGTACTGATACGCCGCGATTTAGCAAATTACCTGATACTTTCATTATGTCATCTAATGGTCTTTGGATTCCATCATATATACTTCCAATAAGTCCCGGTCCTAGCTCCACTGACAGTGGTGCACCTGTTGATACTACAGATTCCCCCGGTCCTAGCCCTGCCGTCTCTTCATAAACCTGAATAGAAGCCTTATCTTCATGCATTTCTATAATTTCACCAATAAGATTTTTGTCGCTAACACGCACTACGTCAAACATATTAGCATCTCGCATTCCCTCAGCTATTACTAAAGGGCCTGCAACCTTCTTTATTATACCCTTGCTATGTTCCATATTTTTATTCCTTTCCAAATACGATATCTGAGCCTATAGCCTGTTCCACATATCTCTTCACCTTTTTTACACCCTCACCGGTATTTCCCTTAACTCCCGGAATCAGTATTATTGCAGGCATCATCTGATTTTCATATTTTTCTATTTCGCCCGCTAGAGATTTCGCTAGCATTTCCGTAATATAAATAATAGGATACTCTCCATTTGCAAGTCTTCTAAGCAGGATTTTTCCCTCCTCCTCATATGACACCGGAAATATATCAAGACCTAATGCTCCAAATCCATATATACTGTCGTAATCACCTATAACTGCCACTTTATGCATACATTATCCTTACCCTTTCTTTGATAAAATCATTATCAAAACCATTTATTTTTCCTAAAAGAACAAGTTTAACATTTTTTATTTCATTCTCTCTTGCAATGACATAGGCTATAATAGGTCCTATGGAAAATGAGTTATATTTTTCAGATTTTATTTCTTCAATAATTTTGTTATCGCACCAACATTCAAATACTGACATGGATTTCTTTAAAGCATTTACAGCATTCTTATAACCTGTTTTTGTAAGATAATTGCAGACTCCGTCCATACCGTCCCTGCAGGCTGTGGCAAGCTCTGTAACACTTATGCCATTGCAGCTTATCAGTGCTCTTGAAATAAATGCTGCATCTTTATTTGTAGCTGCACATCTTACAGCAATTTTTATATTTGATACAGTAATAAGATTATCCGCATATTTTTGTATTAATTCATTAGATGATTCATTGCCTATCTTTTTTATAGCTTCAAGATTAGCCCTGTCAATTATCACATCGCAAAGCTGTCCGTCTCCGGTCTGAATCAAAACCGTAGCCGCCTCTCTTGCCGCCTCTGCCATATCTTCCGGCAAAAGATTATAATTGCCTTTTCTTATACAATCCCTCAAAAAATCCACATCAAGCTTTGTATTTTCAAAGAAAATGTTAGTCTTATCACTCTGCGTACAAACCTGTTTGATTGCAGCCTTTAAATTCTGGTACTCATTTGTTACAGTAAGAATTTTACACTGATTTTTATCCTCAATCAGTTCATAGAGAATATCCCAGGTCTTATTTCTCTCATCCTCTAACATTTCTTCTAAGCTCTGCTCAATATTCCCATTACCCCAGCCTTTGTTTCTTAGAAAATCCATTGCTTCCTTATAATCTCTGCATACAATAAGCTGATTAATAGTTTCATCAGAAAATAGGTTGCTTTCTAGCGCTCTTATTCTGGCAACGCCATAAACAAAATCTTTTTCCATGGCATTTCCTCCTAACAATTGCTTTCTACTTCTTTTCCATTCCTTGTCATATCCATCTCAAGAGTCATACGTGAAACAAAGCCCTCATTTTCTTCCATAAACATCTTTCTGTTTGCTATATCTTTTAGCCTGTCCATTTTATAAGCAAATAAGGTGTCAAATGTACAATTTTGCTCTACTTCACCATATATAAGCACAAAGCCATTTTTAATGTCCATAGGCTCTTTTTCTATTACAATACTTGTTTCAGTATCCATGCATCTTTCTTTAATAATTTTATTAATTCTATTTGAAAAATCACCTGGCATTCTTTCTAAATCTTTTTTTGAAAAACAAATTTTCCCCTCTCCTTTTTGAATATTATTTCTTAATATCTGTTCTAGACAATTAAAATATTCATCATCTGACAACTTTTCCATTTTTTCCTTTGCTTTTTGCAGGACCTGATTAATCAATTCCTGCTTCGCCTTCAAAATAGCATTACGTCTTGAAAAAGCTACACCGGAAATTGTTTTTTCTTCATATAACTTTCTTTCATTAGCAGTTTTTTTATAAAATCCATCCACTTCCTCTGCTACCTGAAATTTTATTTTTTTCATATATTCATAACAATACGCATCAGCTTCATTTAAAATGTTAGAAGCCTCCTCCATAGCCTGTCTTTTAATTTCTTCTACAATTTTATCCAAACCACTCAAATCTTATCTCCTCCTTTTACAGTTTTTCTGCCAAAAAGGGAATTGTTCCTTTTATAGACTAATTCCATTAACTGCAAGGAATGAAATAAGAAGTGCTAGAATAGCATATGTTTCTACCATTGCTGGAAAGAGCATAGCTTTAGCAAACTGCTCCGGTCTTTTTGCTACAATTCCAATACTGGCTGCTGATGTTTTTCCCTGTGATTTTCCTGAAATCAGACCTACAATTGCCATTGGAAGACATGCAGCTAATATCTGTAATCCCTGAGTGGCTGTCACCTCCACAGCACCACCACCGATTATTCCGATTTTAGACAAAGTAATAAATCCAACCAAAAGACCATATAAACCCTGTGTACCCGGAAGTAACTGCATAATAAGTACCTTGGCAAACTTTGAAGGATCCTCTGTCATAACCCCCGATGCAGCCTGTCCTGCTATACCTACACCGATTGCAGAACCGGCACCTGCCATCAATACTGCAAGTGCTGCCCCAAGCAATGCATAAAATAAACCTAAATTATCAAAAAATGTTCCTAATGTCATAATACTCACCATATCCTTTCCTGTTTTGTAACATTAATTTTTTACTTTTATATATTTTGTATCTGCTCTAAATGGTTTAAATTCTCTTCCGCCACCTTCATAAAATTTTCCAAAAAACTCAACAAATTGAAGTCTGTTAGTGTGAACATAAGCTCCTAAGAGATTTATTGCCATATTGAATGTGTGACCTATAACAAAAACCAGCACAAAGAATATTACTCCCACTATCGATTTTCCCATCATTGATGCCATAGTATTTATAACTTGTGCAATTACTCCTGTGGCAAGTCCTAGTGCTAAAAGTCTTGAATAAGATAACAAATCGCTTAACCAACTTGTTGTGTCATATAAGCTGTAAGCTCCAAGCATAAGCCTTTTTGCTGGATTTTTTGCTCTTCGTCCTGCCATTAACAAAATGCCGACCATTCCAACTATTGCAAGAGCCTTTGATAATATACTAAGCCATCTAGGATAAATAATATTTATTCCTGAGAGTGAACTAAATATTTCTGTAGGAATTAACAGTAATATTAGCCCTATCAAAAACACATACCACAGGATAACATCACATATAAAGCCGGTTAAATCTTTTTGTTTTAACATCATATAACCTTTTATTCCAAGTCCTGTAAACAAATGTATGACACCAAATCCAAGGCAATATATCAGCATTTTCATCGGCTCCTTTATCGGTTCAAACCATAGAGCCGGAATTCCTATATCCACGTCAAAAAATGTTTTTCCAACTACAGTTACAATATCTCCGAAATATCCGCCAAATAATATTCCCCATATTAAAGTAGAAATTCCACAATACATAAACATCCTAAATGTCTTTGCCATATTGTCTTCCATATTTGGAAATTTCTTTAGCAATATCAAGCAACCAATAAACATCAAAAAGCCATAAGCTGCATCCGATAGCATTATTCCAAATAGGAAATAATAAAAGAATGCTGTAATTGCTGTCGGGTCAATTTCATGCTTCCTAGGATAACCAAAAGACGTAATAACTCCCTCTACAGCACCTGTTACTTTACCATTAGTTAATATTACAGGTATATCCTCATTCTCCTTAACATCCTCCCTCTCAAATGCCATAACATATTTTTCTTCTAATTCATTCTTCAGCTCACATGCTTTGTTTTCCGGTATATAACCACTGACAAAAAAAGTATGCTTAGACTGTAAAAGGGTACCTAATGTTCTATACTTATCAGCTCTTACTTTGTAATAATCCCTTATCTTTTTAATTTCTAATCTCCGCTTTCCGTCCTTTTCTAAATTTGCCTTAATATTCTCAATGTCCATATTACATTCGGCAATTCTCTCTAGTCGTTTTTTTACGGAAACTGATGGTATATGATGAACCATAACCGGAGGCCTGCTAAAATCTAATTGTCTTAGAGCTTTTTCTATCATTTCAAAATCTTTTTTCAGATATGTTATACAAATATAGGTCTGATACTTATCAGCAAAAACTATCTGTACATTAATTTTTTTCGGAAACTCCTTAATATTTTGAATCTTTTGTATTAATTCACTATCAGAATAGGTACCCGCTATAATTCCCACCATAAAACCGGTAGTCCTAGTCCCCTGAAAATTCATAGGCACATCCATATTTTTCCATGGCTCTAATGCCTGTATTTCATCAATGCATTTTTGCTTTTCATTTTCTTTTTCATCTAATGTCTTTTTCTGTTCTATAACATTTGTAATCAAACTATATATCTCATTTAACTTATCAGGCATTCTATAATACTCTTTAGAGCTTATAATATGTTTTCCTTCAAGAGATGAAAATATAGATTTGTTTTCAGGAACATACATTTCTAAAATATCTAATGCATTTTCTGCCAAAGATGCCTGCCTTTCATAGAGAGAAATGCTAGAGGTAGTATTCATCTTTTTAAAAACTTCATCTTCTTTTTCTTCTTCGCAAACCTCAAGACAACCTTTCAATTGCAAGTACTCTAATATCTTTTTGCGATCTTTTTTTATTCCGCATATATTTATTTTGCTCATTTTCAAAACTGCCATATTATTCTCCATTCTGCTTTCTTATAATTCAGGCACGAATCATTTATACAATACATTCATTAATTATCGCATCAATGGTACTTTCCATTTTTTCATAGGCATTTTTTTCCAAAGCCAAAACTTCTATTTCTATCTCTTTCTTTTTTTGATTTTCATATAAATTACATTTTTCAATCAAATCCGCCATTTCTTTTTCAGCATTTTTTTTGGCAAGATTCATGGCATTATTTCTATATTCTTCTCCTTTAGCTACCACATCCCTTTTCATCCCCTGGCTGTTCATGGTTGCAGTATTTATTATTTTTTCACCATTAAGTTCTGCTAATCTTATAGCGTCAACCGTTTCCTTAATCATAAACATCCTCCTTTTTTTGCTATCTTGTTTGGTATAGTAATATTTCCATTCATTATAATTTATTATTTTCTAACCATTCTTGTCAGATTCTAATTATTAACATTCCTCTAACATTTCAACACTTTTTTCTTAGCATATTCTTAGCAGTTCGTTATATATATCTTAATAAACAAAAAAATTATGTTCAAGTTACATTTTTAATCGCTTGTAATACTTTCAGACTTCTGTCCACAATCTGTATAATTGTATTTATTCACACCTATCCATTACAATCTTTCTTTCATATAATAGATAGCCTAATATGTTATCTTATTATATAAGAAAAGCAATCATGACTTATTATTATAATTAACCACAACTGCTTTCTTATTCTTATATTTTTCCGCACTTTTCCTCAGTCTGATTGTTATAATCAAACTCCATAACAAATTCGATGCCTTTTTCGTAATTTTTTGCATAGCACCGACCATTATGATTTTTTACAATATTTTTTACAATGTAAAGCCCTAATCCAACATTTGATTCCATAACACCTTCCTTACTCTGATAAAATCTGTTCCAAATCTTATCAAGCTGTTCTTCCTCAACATTGTCACCATCATTATATACGGATATAATCACCTTATTATCTACTGTAACCAGCTTTATAAGTGCCATTCCTTTTTCTGAAATATGCTCATATGCATTTATTATATAATTATTTACTGCCTGCTCAATCTGCTCGACATTCATATTGATATAAACATCATCCTCAATGTCAAAAACACAATTAGCTTTTTTAGACCAGAAAAGCCCCTTGTACTTTTCCTTCATTCTATTTAGAAGCCCTGTAAGACTTTCCTGTTTCATTTCACCGTTCAAGACAATATCGCCCTCAAAAGATGAATTTAGCATCTCTCGAATCAAATTAGACATCTTCTGTATTTCTTCCATAATTGATTCATAATACTCACTCATAACCTGATCGTTATCTAAACTCATCATTTCAAGCTGAGTAGATATGATAGCCAAAGGCGTTTTTAACTCATGCGTTGCGTTAGCAATAAATCTTTTTCTTCGCTCATCAAACTCAATCAACTCTTTATTTTGGGTTTTTAACAAGTAGTTATAATTAGCCAGCTCATTGATATTATTTGAAATTTTTATATACATTTGTTTAAGCTGTTCTGCTAACTCTCCAATTTCATTAGACGGAAAAACATATTCATCAAAATTAATAGGCTTATTTTCTTCCATTAATTTTGACATATTGTTTAATTTTTCAATTGGTCTTACCGTCCTTTGAGCCATATAAAACGAAAATGGAATACCTAAACATAAAATCAATATCATACAAATAAGCATAAACTGGCTCATACTTTCAATTATGTTTTCAAGCATTTTTAATTTTATGTTTAAGTATATATAATATATCTGTCCATCCTGCTCAATTTTCCCTCTTAGTCTAATCGAGGTTCTATTTGGATTTATCTGAGCTTTTGCGTCAAAATTATACTTATCTAAATCCTTAAATTTTATTTTAAAATATCGTTTTTTCTCCTGTACATCTCCTGAATAATAAGTGACTTTTTCTCCATTATATATAAGAATCAAACCACCTTTATCTGAATATTCACGTAGTTTTTTCTTTTCAGGCTTTGAAAATTTTTTTACATCCATGCTTTTCATCTCTTCATAAATCTGTTGCATGTTCTCACGATTCTTAGAAATAACAAAATCCTCCGAAAATATATTATAAAAAAGAATCATGCTTCCCACAGTAACAAATATAAAAAAACAAACAGTTATAAGATAAGTTGTCTTTAATTTACTCTTCATTTTCCTTTACCTCAAATCTGTAGCCTACACCATATACGGATGTGATATAAGGATGATTATCAGTCATCTTCTTTCTTAATTGTTTCACTAATGTATCCACAGTTCTCATATCCCCCTCATAATCAAATCCCCATACAGAATTCAAAATATTTTCTCTTTTTAATACCACCTTTTCATTCTCAGTCATATAAACAAGCAAATCAAATTCCTTTGGAGTCGTTTCCATAAATTCCCCATCAATATAAGCTTTTCTAAACTGCTTTTCTAATTTTAGAGCTCCTTTTTCCACAACTTCTGTGTCCTTAGCTTTTTTTCTCAAAAGCAGTTTGTCCATATGAACCAAAAGTACCTTCATCAAAAAAGGCTTTGTAATATAATTATCTGCTCCATTATTAAGTCCGTTAAGCTGGTCTTCTTCAGATTCCCTTGCAGTAAGCATAATAATAGGAACTTCTGAATAATTTCTTATTTCTTTCAATACATCTATTCCATCAATATCCGGCAACATTCCGTCCAGCAAAACAATGTCAATATACTTATTATTTTCAAAATAAAGTTCCACTCCTTTATTTCCATTTTCTGCCGCAAAAACCTCATACTCATTTCTAACCAAAAACTTTGTCAGAACTTCCCTCAGCTTATTATCATCTTCCACTATAAGCACAGCTCTTTTGCCATTAATCATATCCACTATCTCCTAAATATTTTTATAAATCATTACAAATTTAGAGCTAAAATGCTATACTCTAAATATACTTTAATATTCGTCTATTTACAATTATTTATAAAAAATTTTTTGTCAAATTTTATTGTATACTAATTTTTTGATGTCAATATGAAGTTATATAATATCTAAAATCAAAATGATATATAATTCCAAATCCTAAAGATATGTATAATACGAAATTTTCTGTAACTAACCAGCCTTTCACTAATGGTCGATTAGTTACAGAAAATACCAAAAGTTCAAAATTTCATTTGACATACACCTATATTTATGGTATAAATATCTTTGTTGTGCAAAATTGCATATAGGGGTGTAGTTCATCGGTAGAATAAGAGTCTCCAAAACTCCAGAGGTGGGTTCGATTCCTACCACCCCTGTTATAGAATCTCTGAATACCTTTATAAAGGTATTCAGAGATTTTTGTTATATAACGCACAAACTAAATAAAGAGTAGAAATTCTAATTCTACTCTTTATCTATATCAACATAATTAGTACAAAGAATAATTTTATATCAATCTATCGTAAAGGGCTGTCAAATTTGACAGCCCCACATCTTATTTAATAAATTTAATCTGCTTTACTTTACACCATTTCCCGTAGTATTTTGTTCCATTAGCTGTTCTAAAAGCTCTTGCTTTAACATAATACTTCTTGTTCTTCTTTAATTTCTTAAAGGTGAACACATTTTTCTTAAATGTTTTTGTCACTGTATTCTTTTTCTTAAACCTTTTAGTTGTAGAAACTTTTACTACATATCCTTTAGCGCCTTTCACTTTTTTAAGTGAAATCTTCGCCTTTGTGTATTTTTTCTTCTTTGTAGCTTTATTTACCTTTGTATTGCCAACCTCAACTGTAGTCTTAATTGATTTCTTTGACGTTGTAGTTACATCTTTTGAGCCAGCTGTATCTTTTTCCTGATTCGTTACACTTGATGTTTCATCAGGCTGTGTTGAGACGTCAGCCTTAGGTGTTGTATCTTCTTTAGGTGTAGTTGTCGGTTCTGATGTTGTATCCTGTTTCGATGTAGGTATTATATCAGGTTTTGTGCTTGGTTTCGGCATATATACATCAGTTCCAATAATTGCGATTTCAGATAACTGATACCCCCAATTATAATTTCCGTCAAGCAGCTTAACCCTAACATATCTTACCGTTCCATATTCATATGACGCTACGTCTATTTTATTTTCAATAACTTTTTTGTATTTTGCACCTTGTACACTTATGACTTCATCATATTTTTGTCCATCCTCTGAAAATTCCACAGTGTACTCACTTGCATAAGTGTTTTCTTCTTTAAAAGCAATTAAAAATTCTTCAACATAACTTATAGAATAATTTGCACCCAAATCAAGACAGATTGTAGCTTCTTTTTTACCTGATTGTGTGTGTACACAAATACCATTATCCTCAGACAAAACGCCGTCAGTCAGTGATGATAACTCCTTATTTCCTTCATTTGAATCGATAGATTCAACTGTTACTGTTGCACCCTTTGAAATATTTCTTACAGTATTTATATATTCCTTTAAAGAGCCATCATCTACTATAACCTCTTTTACTATTCCTCTAGAAGTCAATTTGTTGTAATAAGAAACAACCTTTACCTCGTAACTGCCTGCCTCTAACCCATTAACTGTATAAGTGCCTGCATTTACTCTGTCTCCCACCAGTTTATTATTAAGATAAACCATGTATTTATAATCTAACTGATTTTCACCCGGTATTATCGTATATGTTATCTGGCAATATTTGTCAGATACAGCCTGAAGTTCTGACGGATTATCACAATATTCTAATTCTGTCTTTTTAGCATTTTGCTCGGTACTCAAAACTGCAATTTCTGTAACCTGTATTCCATAAGCATATGCATCAGGATAATAAAATCTTACATATCTGACTTTTTCATTTATGCCACTCATATCCTGAATATCAACACAATTATTGCTGTTGCATGCTGCTTTTACTGTTGTGCCATCCACTTTTTTTACAGTTGTAAAATCTACACCATTTACAGAATATTGTATTTCATAACCTTTGACTGGAATATCTCCATCATTGTTTTCACGATATTTAACTACTATTTTATCCAATGTTGAACTATCATAAGCATCTTCTAAATCAATTGTATAGCTAGTTCCCAAAGTATTCCATTCTGTAGCTATATGTTTTCCATCAAAATTGCCATCTGTAAGGTTACTTTCTGTTCCACCTTCACCCTCTCTTTTATTCGGAAGTGCAACTACATTTTTACCAAGCGCCATATTAAATTTACCACTTGCAACCATTTCCTCTACAGATACAGGAATGACAGTTATCTCGCATATTGCTTCTAGTTTTCCAACTTTTGCCCTTATGGTCGTTCTTCCCTCTTTCACTGCCGTTACAAGTCCATTTAAATCCACAGTAGCTATTTTTTCATCATCTGATGTCCATGTAATTGTAGTATCATCTGTAGTATTTGAAGGATTAATTGTAAGTTTAAGGCTTACCTGTGATTTATTTTTAACTTCAATACTTTCTTTATCTAATTTTATAGACGTAATATGAATGGCATCAATTACAGTAATTTTACATTCTGCTGTCTGACCATTTTCAGCCTTTACAGTGATAACCGTATTTCCCTTAGCAATTCCTTCTACAATACCATCTGAACCTACTGTAGCCACAGATGTGTTGTTGCTTAAATATGTTACTTTTTCATCAGTAATCGCCTTTAGCTGTAATTTATTTCCTATTGCAACTTTTTCGTCAGTTTTATTAAGAGATAGCGTACCTTTTATGATAATTTCTGCTTCAGTAACATCTGATAATAACATTCCTTTTCTATATGTTACAGCCTTAAAAGCAGTTGATTTTGATATCGTAATAGGACCTCTATATGTTTCTGATTCTTCCGTAGGCATACTTCCATCTGTTGTATACTTAATTTCTGCACCTTTAACTGATGTAGACATAGTAACTGTCTGCACATCGTCATATATACCACTTTCTGGTGTTATCGTAGGTGCTTTTGCCTGCAATGCACTATATACCTGTATTTCATAAATGGAATATCCATACTCTGTACCTCTTGCAATGCCCTGCATTCTTACATATCTGGCCTTTGTAGCCGGGAATTCTGATGTGATTTCTCCTGCAATTCCATTTTCCCTTGCAACTCTAGTCCACTCTTCACCATCTAACGAAACCTGAATTTCATACTTTTCTGCATAAGCTGCTTCCCAATTAATAGTAACTCTGTTAATTGACTTTTCTTCCCCTAAATCTATTTGCAGATATTCATCATCTTCGGCTTTTGATGCCTGCCATCTGGTTGTAGAATCTCCATCTACTGCCATAAATGCAGAATTACCACTATTTTCTGATGATGCAATTACATTTTTTTTCATAGCTACATTATCATTTCCGTAAACTTTATCACCCTCAATACTGATAACAGTAGCTGAATATGACGAATTTATATAACCATCCTTAATAGCTACCGCCTTTAAAGTAGTATCACTTGAAATCAAAATGCTTTCTTTATACTCTTTAGACTTTTCAGTCGGAATACTTCCGTCCGTTGTATAATAAATTTTTGCCTCATTATCTTCACATAAAAGTTCAACTAACTGAGTATTTTCAAATGTAACCTTGCCTGAAATATTATCAGTTATTTTACCGTCCACAAGACCTGTTGCCTTTACTGTCGGTGTAGATGTCTGAATCATTTCAAATTCTTTATCGGTATCAATATTAAAACTTACAAATGATTTCGAGCCTACTTTTGCCGTACCAATCTCTTTTCCTGCTTTAGTCTTGATAGTAACCTGTTTTGTACTGTCAGTGCCATTCCACACTTCTGCAGTATATACCTTTTTTCCATTAGTATCCTTGCAATATACTGAACCTGAAATTTCTCCGCAAACCATATAGTCATTGGTTCTGTATCCTAGCTGATCCATTGCCGCTATAAACCATAATGTACTACATCTGTCCTCTACCTGAACCTTTGTTACATTGTTTTCAAATTTCTCATATGCACTTGTAGGATTAGTCTGTGAAAGGAAAGGCCACGTAATGTGCTGCCATCCTGTATCCGCTGTTGTATATGAATCAGGCTTATGCCCTGAATCCTCTGCTGCTATTCCATTTTCAATATCCTGCTGCAGAAGTTTCTTTTCTATATTTATTGCATATTCAGTATCATCTAACAATCCCTGATAAACCTTGGCACATTTTTCCTGATTCATACCGTAATTAGTCAGATATTCCGATATAGGAAGCCAATGTATTCCATAAACATACAGTGGTTCTCCACCAAAAAATGTTCCATATCCCATAGATGCACCATAAATCTGACCTGTTCCCTGGAATGGATAGTCATAAACCTTATCAGCTTCTCTGTCAGGATTATCTCCTAACCAGTTCGTTTCATCATAATCAAACCAATACTGTAATACAGCTTCCATTTCTGTAGTAAATCCATACGCACCGGCATCGATATATGTATCATCTCCGGTAACTTCTCCCCAAAGATACATACCTACCCAGCTAAACAAAGCCTCTGAAGCTGATTCCTGATTATTACCAGAATCACTATCTGCATAACCTCCAGCCCAGGAATGTCCTGAATATTGATCAAATGCTCTAAATTTGCAAAACATATTTCCATCATCTTCCGGTTCATTAGGATTAGCATAATCTCGAACCAAAAGTTCAATCATTTCTTTATAATCATTATAAAACTGCTTGTCATAAGTTGAAAGAACAGCCGCGCCAAACATAAAATATCCATATGTAAAATGGTGGTCACAAATCGCTGCATTTGCTCCAAACGAGCTTTCCGGATAATATAATGTTCCCCAATCCTCGTTATAAATAAGATAACACTCATCACTTTCTCCATCATAGGTGAACCAGTCCACCATAATGCTTTTTAACTTTGCAAGCAATTTTTCCCTAATTTCAGTTTCTCCTAACTGATCTGCCATAAGTGCACTTATCGCTAGTGGATGAACATTTTTTCCTTCCCAATACGCATCTGCTACAGGTGTCGTATTTACTTTTGACGCTACTACCTGATTAAGATATGTAACCATTTCCTCTGTATCAAGCATGTCACTTTCAGGTGTTGCAAATGTAGGCAATAGACCGGAAAACTGTTGCGTTGTCGTATACTTATTAGCCCAAATTGATTTCATATCGCCTCTGATTGAAGTATATGTTGCAAAAGGCGTGTCTGCTTCATTTGTATATTTCCATTGATGCGGGAATAAGCAATGCATTGTAACATCTGAAAATCCCTTACGCATACTTTTTGTTGTTGCTGTATAATTTGTAACAATCTTGTTGTTATTCTTGTCAAATGTATATCCTACATAAGTATCTGTTACAAAGGCATAACCATGTTTATAATATTCATTGATATCATCTTTTTTGGTCATCGCACCTATTGACATATAATTTTCTTCTTTAGAAGGAAATGTAACCTTAATATTATATTTAGAGCCGGCAACCATTACTTTAAATGTAGTATTTTCAGGAACATTTATACAATAATATGAGCCATCATTCATAGCTTTTGTATTCTGCTCGTCCATAGTTTTTATACCGATGTGGTCTGTAACAATTTTTTCACCTTCTTTTGTCAGAATCGATTTTCCGTCATCATCAAATATTTCTGCTATGGAAGATGAATTAATAAAGAAAGTTGTGTTGTCACAAAATTCATTAAATATATATGGAGAACCTTTTACAATAGTTGACTTCATGCAAAGTCCATTGTTATCCATAAGTCCTAACTGAACTGAATAGTCTCCATAATTTTCAACTCTGTCATAACCATTTTTTGAATTATATCCATCAGGCATCACATAAAAATCAATTTCTGTTTCCGTTGTCTGGTCAGTCCCTAAATCTGTATCTTTACGTTCACCTACCCAGCCTGCTGTAGCTAATAATACCCCCAAACCTTTTGTAGAAAATTTTGCCTTTAAAGGAGTTGCACACAAAAGATTACTAAATGTTTTTATCATCGCTGATGACCACCAGCTGTTTGAATCAATAGGTGTCGTTATATTTTCTTCATTTACGAATACCGGCAATTTATTTTTTTCTTTATACATTTCGCCTGAAACATATGAGCCTTTTCCGGTATTGCTATTTACAATCTGTCTTGTAGGTAAAGAAGCAATTTTTTCATTTTCCTTGCTTTCTCCTTCTTTGTACCTATACACCTTTAATTCATTAATTCCAAAACCACTGCCACTTTCCACTCTTGTATATCCAAAAATTCTAACGTATCTCACATTTTCATAATACATAGTTACGTTATCAGTATGTTCCGGATAACCTTCTAAATATCGATGAACTGTTGTCCATTCTTTCGCATCAGCTGAAACCTGAATATCATATATTTTCCCTGCATCACTGTTCCACTCAACAATAACACGTCCAATAGTATATTGTTTTTCAAGGTCTACATAAATCCACTGATCATCATCCTGATAAGATGTAAATGATGTATTTGACTTTCCATCTACTGCATTTTCAGGTTTTACATTATTATATGCATCCTCTTTAAGATTCCCTTCTTCATCATACATCCACCATTCATCACGTACAGAGACTTCTTTTTCAGTATCACCACTGCTTACAATGTTAGCTTTTGATACTACAGGCTTGTTAAGCGCAATATTCTCACCATAATCTGCCGGTCTTTCAACTACCCCATTTTTACCATATACCTGAAACTCAAATATTGAATAACCATAAGCTGGAAGTGCCTTCTCTGTCATATAAATTCTTACATATCTTGCCTGTCTGTCTTTTTCATCTTTAAGAATTTTAGTCAAATCAATAGTCTGTTCTTTTTCGTCTGTTATAACATTTGATTCATCATTCTGACTCGATGATTTCGTGGTTGTTTCCTCTACGTTATAATCACCTGACAAAGTAATTTCTCCACTAGTTATAACATTCATATCCTTATCATAGGCTCTTACAATGTACTTATGAGTACCTTCTAAAAGTTTTACTTCATTGATTAAGTCTAATCTTGAATTCTTATCAAAAGTATAACCATCAGGTGCTGTCGCCACCTCTTCTTCATCATTATTTTCCACAAAAATCTTATATGTAACAGCTCCACTTACAGCATCCCATGAAAAAATTGTGCTCACAGTTCCATTGCTGTTTAATTTTTTTGAGCTTGTTTTTATGGCAATGGCACCAGGTTTAGCAGTTTCTTCCGGTGTTTCTTCCGACGTGCTTCCATTACCTTTTGTATAAACCGTTGTCCAATTTTCTTCATCATTAGAAAATTGAATCTGATAGGATTTTGCATAGGCTGCTTCCCACTTCAAATAGATGTAGTCTATATCTGCAGTTTTTCCTAAATCTACATACATCCATTCTGTTTTATTCTTATATTCACTTTCCCATCTTGTAGATATGTCTCCATCTACTGCATAGTCTTCATTACTACCTGAACTTACATATACATGACGACCTTCAGATATACAATAGCTAGTATCCGTATCTGCTTTTGTATTAACAAGTTGTCCCATAGGACACATGGTTGTAATAAGTGTTACAACTAATGCAAACGATACTGCTTTTCTCATTTTCTTGAACATAACGTTCCTCCATTTTCCCCTTTACATCTTATTAAAATTTCAAATACTATTATTAAACGCACTTATCTTAAAATGGTGCAATCCCTATTTTTTGAGATTACACCATTTTTGAAATTTTATATTATTTTACTCTAATTTTAATTACCTTAGACCACTTCTTAGCACCAACTGCTTTTACTCTTACATATAATTTCTTTTTATTCTTTAATTTCTTGCTTGTAAGTGTAACTTTTGTTTTCTTAACAGTTTTCTTGTAAAGTACCTTTTTAAAATTCTTTGTAGTAGAGAATTGAATTGTATACTTCTTTGCTCCTGTTACTTTCTTAAATGAAACCCTAACTTTTTTAGCACTAAGTTTCTTTGTTACTTTTCCGGTAATAGAAGTTCTTTTAAGTGTTGTCATAGTAGGTTTAGTTGTTGTTTCCGGTTTTGTGGTTGTACCAGGTGTTGTCGTTGTGCCTGGTTCTGATGGCTTAGGTGTTGTATCTGTTTCATCTGGTTTTGTTGTTTCTTCCGGCTTGGTTGTTTCTTCCGGTTTTGTTGTCTCAGATGCATTATATGTTATTTCAACTTCACCTTTAGCAATTTCCTCATAATCTTCGTCTGCATTTTTCTTGTATGCTTTTACGATATATTTGTGTGTTCCTTCAAGTACTCTTACAGTTCCATAAGTATTTTCCCATGTATTTCCACCAAAGAATCCTTCTACATCAGGAGCAGAAGCTGCTACCTCATTACCATCTACAACTACAAATATCTTATAATTTGTTGCACCATATACTTTTTTCCAAGTAAAGCTAGATTTCATAACATTGTTGTCTGTATCTTTTTCCAAATCACCGCATGTTATTTCTATTATCTTAGGATTACTAACTTTAAAAATATATGTAGCAGGTTCAGATTCCTTATTAGAAATACTAATTGCTGTTACTTTAATTGTATAATCTTTATACTCAGAAAAATCTACAATATTCTTCAAATCTATACTTGTATCTCTTAAATTAGAACCAACCTCTTCATCATCAACATATATTCTGTAGCATAAAGCATTTTCTACTGCATCCCATTCGAATTTGTATGACAAACTTCCATCTTCTGATTCAACATTTTTCAGATTCTTAGGTGTTCCAATTATATTTCCATCTATAGGATTATCTACTTCTACCTTGCCTGTTGCTACAACCTCAAGCTCATCACCATTTTTCTTATATGCTCTTACGATATAAAAATATGTTCCTGCAAGTAATTTTACCTGAGCCGTTGCATTTACCATATCATCTTTGTCAAAGCTGTATCCATCCGGTGCTTTTGCTACCTGCTCACTATTATTAACTTCGACAAAAATCTTATATGTCACTGCATTGTCAACAGCATCCCATGTAAATATTGCACTTGTAACGCCATCTTCATTAGTATTTTTATTACTAACTGTAATCTCTATCTTAGTAGGATCTTTAACCTGAATTGTTACAGCTTCTGATTTTTCAGATTCTGTTCCCTTAGCTGTTACTGCTGTTACTTTAACTGAATATGTTCCAAATTCTGTAAAAATAGTTGAATCTAAAGTAGCTGCTGCTTCAGTTACAGTAGCTTTACATTCATCATTTACATAAACATTGTACTTAGCAGCTTTGTCTACTGCATTCCATGTAAATGCATATCCATCGCCTCTTGTTAAGCCTGTTGGCGCACTAATTTCTTCAGGGATAACTCCACCTTCTTCAAATTTAGCGTTTTCGAATTTAAGTACTACCTCTACTCCAACTATTGCAGCTTCAACCACTGATTTTGTATTACCATTTTCGTCTGTTGTAACATACTGATAAATAGTGATTTCTTTTGCTGATTTATCCTCATTATATACAGTTTCACCTGCATTGAAACTCAATTTATAATCTGTTGAGCTTGCTGTGACTTTCGCCTGAAATAAATATTGAGTTGTTGGTTTTAATCCTGTTACACTATATGTATATGATACAGAATTCAATTTGTCAGGCTGTCCTACTTCTTCCCAGTCTCCTGTAAATTCTGAACAAAATGCGCTAAAGCCTGTATCTTCTGTCTTGTAATACATAGTGTGCTTATCACTAGCCTTCATAGTCCAGTTAGTTCCAACTACTGTTTCTGTAGTTCCGTCACCAACAACCTTAGTAAATCCTTTTTGCTCTGGTGTCTGTACAACATCTACGCCATCTTTTGCTATCATAAGTGCAAAAGTTGGAACTGTTGTTCCTTCAAGCGTAATAGTAAAAGCATGTTTGTCTTCATTTTCACTTAATTTCAAAAGTTCCTGATTAATAAAAATACAGTCGCCTGCCAAATGAATATTGTAATTATCGCTTTGATATTTCTTTCCATCAATAACAACTGCTGTAGCATCACCCTTTGTAGAAATAAGTCCTAAAGTTTTTTCAATGGCATTTCCTTTGCCCCATGGGTTCTGTAACGCATTGTAGAATCCATATAAGTTAGGTTCATTCTTAATGCAATCACCTCTAACTGCTTCTGACATGTATACTCTGTTTCCATCAGCTGAAACAGTGTTTCCAATTTCACTCCAGTCAGAAATAAGAGTCGAATCTACAGACTCCTGTGCAACATCAACAGGCGCGATAGGCTCATATGTAGGTTCTGTCAGTTCTTCATCTGGCATTGTAACGTCAATACTTATTGTATCAAGTGGTTCATTGTCTTCAAGATTGTCAGTATTTACATCTGTATTATATACAGCTACAGTAAATGTATAAGTTTGTCCTTTTTGAAAACTCTCAGTGCCATTTTCATCGGCTTTTCTTGTAACAATGGCATCATATGAGAATGTTTTTTTGTCTCCATTATAACTATTGCCGCCATTTACATCCCAGCACCACCAATTAGAATTAGAACGTACAAGATTATCTTTTGTAAGTTCAGTTCCTAAAAACACACCATAATGGTATTCATCAAGTGTACTGCCTTTGTATGATTTAAAAATCAAATTTTCTAATCCGTATACATTTTTACCTGTTTTAGTATTTGTGTATACTTTAATTATAGGCTGTTCAATACTCCATGAGCTTTCATCAGCCCTTGCCGTTAAATCACTAACAGTAATTGATGTTACAACCATAGCCAGTGAACAAATAACAGCCAAAACTCTCTTAATAGTTCTGTTAAATTTCATTTAAATAATCTCCTCTCCTATTATTATTAAAATTCCAAAGTTCCCCTTCGGTTAATCATTAAACACATTTTACCATAGTTTTTTGTGCAATTCAACATTTAAAAACGTTTTGAAACACTTTTATTTCGTCATTTTCTACAATGCTATTCCTCGAAAGCTCCCAAATTATTAAAACAAAAACACCTAAATATCACTCATACACATCAAAAAATTGAACCTTTTTTATGCGCAGATACGTACTTTTTACTTAATCATATCTAATTTTCTAAAAAAGTTTTTATATCTTTAAAAACGTTTTTGTTCCAAAATAAAATAAAATAAAATAAAATAGTAAAATTTTCGCCATCACATGCAAAAAGTTAATGTCCAAGCCTAAAATGCGAGTTTTGAGATTGCAGATTAATAGTTGCCAAAATAGATTTGAAAACAAAGCTAGTCTTAGAACACATACAGTTATATTACGATATATCCTATTATATACTTCCTAACATTGCTACAATATCTATAGATTTTGACTGACTTTCAAGAAAATCCTTCGAAATAACATTGCCATTGCAAAGTTTCATTCCGTTAACAAAAATCTCAGAAACGCTGTATTCTCCGACTTCAAGATTGAGCGGATTTTTAAATGAAACATTTAGTTTTAGTCCGTTAAACATGCAGCATGCACTGGCAATTCCGTCCACAAACTGGCATTCCAACAACTTAGGTTCAAGCACCAAATCTCCACGAACACCTTTAATACCAAACATTTCATTAAGAACTGTAAGAAGCAACCAGCTAGCTGCCCCTGTAAGATAATGATACATACCTCTGCCAGAACTATTCACATATTCAGGTATACCTGGATAAATACCGCATACAGAAAAATCACTACAGTGCTTAAATAAAGAATCAATCACTTTAAAACCTTCTTTTGCAAAACCTCTCTTATAAAGAGCGTTAGCATACATAGTAGCCATGTGAGAAAATACAGCACCGTTTTCCTTGTGGCCATATGCAAATCCAAACAATCTGCCAAGGTTAGTCTTTACCTCTTTAAAGTCAGTATTAAGCCTATAACCACCTACATTTTTGTCAAAAAGATATTTATCTGCAGACTTAACAATGGACTCAACCTGTTCATCAGTTGCTACGCCTTCCATAACTGTAAACACCTGTCCGGTAAGCATCATTTTTGAGCCCGAATCAAACACTCCTTCCACAGCATTTCCGTCATTGTCATAATAGCCATTGAACCAACCATTTTCATCTTCATCAATCCATTCATTTTTTCTAATATGTTCAACAATCCACTGACCCATACTATCAAGAATGTCAGCTAATTCCTTACAAGAAAAATTAAATTTTTCACCACTAACAGTATGATTAACAACTTCACAATAAGCAGCAAGGACTTCTCTTTTTTCATCAATTCTATCAAAAACTGTTTTATCTACATTTAACAGAATAAGCATTTCCTTCTCTATCAAAACCGTATTGTTCCCGGTTTTCATAGAATAATATCTGATATCTTCAGCAATATTTTTAAGATTGCCTCCATAAAGTGCTGTAAAGGCTACACTTTCCCCTCTCTCATCTGCCATGTCAAGCCCATCATTCCAGTCTGCACCACGTAGTCTTATATGATTATGCTCTCCAACATCATAAAAAGCTGTCAAATGCAAAAGCAACAGATGTTCAAGTATTGTTCCTCGGTAGCACTCGCCTTTCTTTGTCATTTGTTTATTTCCAAAAATATCTTGCCATAGCTCATCTTTTTTCTCTCCGCGATGTGTCAAAGCATCCTTAAAATATGTATTTTCTTCAGTCAAAAACTCAATATCACCTGTCTGGTCCATATACAATTTTGTAGTTAAATAAGGCCATGCTCCATGGTCCATCCACACTCTTATTATATTATTTCTGTCAGCAATAAATTCTCCCTGAGCCTGTCCTATGATTGTAGCATTAGTTCCATCTATTCTAACTCCACCAAAGTTATCTATAAGCATAGCACGTACTTTTGCCGGCTCCATAACAAGAAGAGCAAGACAATCCTGCCACAAATCACGCCATCCCCTACCGCCTTTTCCATAATCATGATGCGGAAGGAACGAACATCCATAAATTCTTCTAAGCATAGGTTGAAAATTAACCCAATGCATCCAGTTATCAAATTTTTTGTCGGCTGTTTTATAAGATACATTGATTTTATTCTGCCAGAATTCTTTAGTTTCTTCTAAATATTTATCAAAAGCTAAAACATTCAAATATCTATTACCGATTTTTTCTATTTCTTCCCTTGAACAACCATATTCTAAAGAGAAAATATAGGTCTTTGTCTCTTCCGGTTCTAAACATTCTGTGTTAAATCTCATTGCCCCTACAGTTTCATAGCCATCAACCTGTTCTCCGGCACTATACGTAAATTCCTTATTCTTTACTACATAATAAGGATTTTCAAAGTTTCCGCCCTCTCCAATAAATTCTTCTGCTACAGGACAAAAACTAATAGGAGATACCATTTCTCCATTTTTTTCTTCTTTGCCAAGAACTCCATAAAAAATCTCATTTTTGTTATGACCTCTCTCATCAAAAGTTAATGTGGGAAATACCATAACTCCATCTTTTAAAGTAAAAGTTCTATGCAATAAAGATGTAACATGCCTGTGGTCCCTAATGTTTGACGCAGAACGTCCATATATAGGTACCGCAAGAGTTGGTGTAATTGTTTGCTTTATGCCAGATATATTTTTTATCTCTACCTTAGATAATTCCACTTTATCCTGTGTAGATGGAACAAAAGAAGTAATGGTAGCTTCAATCCCCATTTCTATTGATGTTCGCTTTACCTGATGCCACATTATACCCGCTGTAAGTTTTACTTTGTCTTTATCTTCTTCAAAAATCTTCGCCTGCTGCATTGCAGAACGTCCCGTTGCAGACCATGCCCCCTTACCATCGATATAAATCCAAAAATTTCTTGATGATTTATTATTGTGAAGATTTTCACTGCTGACTGCTTCTAACAAAAATGTATTTTGATTCAATTTCACGTCACCGTTTAAGTCAGGCGTAATAGAACTCATCATTCCTGCTTCATTAGCCAGTGGAAAATACATATAGCTTGTAAGATCCGGGTTCTCTAGAGTAAAAGTCCCCCTATCATCCAAATATTTTAAATCCCTCATTTTTCTATACCTTCTTATTATTTCATGCTAAAGCCTGTATTCAGGCTAAATACTGTATTTGCTAAATCATTTTGACATTATACTAATATAGGGACCGTCCGCTGTTAAGTGAACCGTCCCTATAAAGTTGCAATTATTAAAATTCTTTTGTGAGTACACATTCTCATCGGTACACTTCAAATCTTAGAAAATTTATAACTTTTCTATTATTTAAAATAAACAGTAATACTGTCAACTTTGCCTTCTCTCACTGCTAAGGCATTATCACCTACAATTTTATTATCTGTAGATACAATATTTCCATTAATCTCGATTCTATCAACAACTGCTCCATCTTCTCCGAATGTGTTCTTACCTGTATTATTTATATATGTCACATCACAGTTTGAAAGCAATCTGAATGTTATCTTTCCTTCATCAAATAACCAGTTAGAAAGTTTTGGTTCAAAGTTAAGCACAAGCTCTCCATTTTCACATGTGAAAACCTTACTTCCCATAAACATTTCAATCCACATAGATAACATTTCTGTAGTCGAGCCTGACAATCTTGCAACAAAACCTCTTCCATGTATGTCAGGATTAGGATTTGCACTTGATGCTAAGAATGATGAATTTTCCAACGTACTTCTTCCATACATATCAGGATCAAGGAATGGAATCAACGCTCTTGTAATTGTCTCATAGAATTCAGGATAAATTCCTGCTCTAAGCATTGCAAGAATGTATTTGTATTCCATATGTAAAAAAACATTTTCTCTCTCCTGCCAGCCAGGTGTGAAAGCTCTGCAACGTCCATTTTCCATTGTGCACTCTTCGATAGAGGCAGATGTTTTGTACATTGCAAGTTTTTCATCATAAAGACCTGTTTTCTTAACAGCATTATAGATTTCTCTAGCTGTTTTTTCATCTACATATCCCATCATTCTGGCTGGACCTTCTAGAAAATATGGTAATGCCTTAGTTTCAAAAGCTTTAACCTTAGCTTTCTGAAATCCATAATGACTTAATACCTGATTACCATTTTCGTCAGTAACAGCTTCAAAATCTGTAACTTCATGAGTAAAATATGTTGGTACAAGTCCATCGCCAAATTCAATTGCTTTTTTAATTCCTGCATCAACTTTATCAAGAAAAACTGTAAATACTTCCTTAATATGATTTTTAGAAACCATAGTTTCCTTTCCACTTAGAAAAAGTTTTACATTTTCTCTATAATTTTCTCTAATGGTTGCCACCTTATCCCAATATTCAAAATCCGATAACTTATCAGCATTATATTCATCAAGCACTGTCTTAACATCATCCATGTATTTTGCAATTTCATAAGGAATTACTACTGTTTCTTCCCCATCAAAATTTTCAGTAATAAATGTGATTAATCGTTTTAGCTCAAAGGTTTCCGGTGTTCCTGAACCAAAAAGTCCCGGAAGTCCGTTCATGGCATCATTCCATCCCGGCTTTCCACCTTCCATTTCTACGCCCATACCATCCACATCTAACTGTGCGAACTTGCTAAGAGCAAGAATAAGTATTTTTACTGCAAGTGTAGTATTATAAATTTTTCCGTCAGTTGTTTTTAACCAGTTAGTTGCCCACTTGTTAAAGCCTTCTCTATTAAGCTTTTCTTCATCTTCCACTTCCATTCCATACTGACGAACATCACCTTTTTTGTTAATAACATACTTTTCACTTCTAGGCACTACAAATGCTACACTGTCATAGAATTTATAACTATTGTCTTCAAAAAGTAATTCGTTTAACTTATCCGGAAATACAGAAAGATAATTATCAATCAGGTCCATATTGTAATCCCAGTGGTCACTCCAATATCCTTCATTATACCCAGCTTCAATATTCTGTTCACAATTATTAAGAATATTTGATACGAATTCTTCATCATCTACACTTAACTCAATCTGAAGTCTTGCAATTGTATTAGAAATCCGTCCCGGCGTAAACTTATCTTCAACAATCTTAAGTATTTCTGTAGCATCTCCTTTTATACTATCTGCTACATACACCTTAACACTGTCCATTTTTTCTTCTTTTACATTGAAAAGACTTGGTCTTACTTCTAACGGATTGTAACCATCAGCCTGAATAAGACTGAAGAAAGTCTTAATATTAAATTCTCCAACATCCTTGTTGAAAAATACATCGTTTCTTCTGTTCTGGGAAACATCTCTAAAATTACCATTGCCCTGTGAATAATATTCTGCAGCAATAGAAAAGAAATTGTAATCTCTTTCAGGATCCCCATGTTTACGACTAAATAGATGAATAACAGATTTGTTATCATCCTTATTTAAAACATATGGATATCCCCCTCTTAAAAAGTTATCCAGATAACACTGTTCAATATATTTGTCAAATGTTCCTGCTGAAGTATGAGTTTTTACATCCGATATAAATCCTTCCACCAACTCTTCTGCCTCTAAAAATTTGTCTGCCAAGTAACCCGGTTTACAGAATGTATCTAACTTAGAATTAATCTGTGCGACAGCACCTGCAAATCCCATCATTGTATCAAAAGCCAAAACGTCTCCAGCCTCTAATCTCTCTTCAAAAGGTGTAAAACCACATGGAACTTTATTTTCAAAATGCTGCTCTTTTGATTTTACTCCGATAACTGATTCTTCAATAAATCTTACCGGTGTCATCAATGACAAATCATAACCAAACACTGTATCAATATCATAAATCACATCCTGAAGTTGTCCGTCTTTGATTGTAAGATAATAATATCCACCCTCAATACCAGACACTTCTGCTGAGTCCTTTGTTGATGCTCTAAGTGTATAATAAGGTACCTTGTTTTCTATGTTTTTTATATCTGCCCAACTCTTAAACAGGTTAGACATTTCCTTAAATTCACCATTCGCTATTCCGTATGTAATAATTTTTGGAAGGCCATCAATTACTTGAATATCTCTAGCCTTATCTCCAATATTCTTAATGGACACCTGCCTTACAAGAGCTCCTATGCTTTCATTAGGCAATATATAATAATTTACCGTCACTTCTATACCATATTTAGTATTCGTTTCAATAATTTTAAAGCTGTTTTTGTTCATTCTCATCTGACGTTTTGCTTCTTTTTCATATTTAAAAAATGGTTCATAATATTCGCCATCTATTTTTAAGAATGTTCTAAAACCTTTTACCTGGGTATTTTCAAAAGCTGTATTGGCTGAATTAAATTCCATAATTGCATTGCTTTTATGGTCTACGCCAAAACTATTCATTCCCTGACCTCTGTTAGTATAAAATGTCCAGATAGGAATTCCCCTCACTCCTGCAAGGCCCGGTAAAAAACTGGAAAATGCCGGCTTTCTATCATAATCGTCTATAACAAAAGTCTGACCTTCTAGTCTATAACTTTCCATTATGTTCCTCCTTTATATTTGCATAACACAATAGTTGTTGTAAAGGAAATAACAATTTAGCAACCATCATGTCACAAATAACATTTCGGTTTATTTATGGCATAATGGTCGTCTAATTTACTTGCGTTCTTTTCTCTTTGCACAAGAGCTTCTATACACCATCTTAGGTGATAACTTAGTTACTGTACCACTCTTGTCTCCATCATCGCTTAAGAGACGGAACAATTCGTTAGCACTTGAGCTTCCCATTTCCACAATAGGACTATGTACTGTTGTAAGTGGTATTTTATAATATCCACTCAATGTACTATCATCATATCCTATTACACTCACATCCTCAGGCACTCTTATACCCGCATCCTGCAGTGCCTGAATACAGCCCCATGCCATTTCGTCATTGGCACAGAACATTGCATCCGGAAGCTCTATATCGCTTGATAACATAGAACGCATTTCACTATATGCTAATGCCTCTTCATAATATCCTCTCAAAATAATATCCTCATCTACAGGAAGATTATTTTTTTCCATCATTTCTAAATATCCCTGGAAACGATGTTTATCATCTCCTGTCTGATTACCATGTATATAGCCGATACGCTTGTGTCCTAATTTAATCAAATGGTCAACTGCCATAGTTGCACCAAGTCTGTCGTCAACTAATACACCGGATACGTTTTTTCCTTTACTGTCTCTGTCAATAAAAACCATAGGAATATTTACAGTCGCTATCTTCTTAACATATTCACCTGTCAAATCTTCATGATAAATAATTGCTCCTGCGACACCTGATGCAATAATCATTCTATATATTTCATCCGGCGAATTATCATTACTTACATAGATATTCAACATATAATTGTTTAATTTACACTGCAAATGAATAGCCTGAGTTAATACTCTGTAAAAATCTCCCTGTAAACTTGTTACAAAAAGTCCTATTGTATTTTTTCGATTAGATTTTAATAACTTAGCATTCATATTAGGTATATAATGTAACTTTTCAACTGCTTCTAAAACCCTTTGTTTTGTTTCCTCACTAACAATGTCCCCATTATTAAATACATTTGATACTGTTGAAATTGCTACCCCTGCTTCTTTCGCAACATCTTTAATTGTAACCATACAATTTTCCTCCTTGTTTCTAAACCCTTTTCCTGTAATTCCTTTATATTATCTGTACTGATATACTCTTACATAATCTATATACATATAATCTTCATATATTTTTGTACCATTTTCATCTTCTACAAGCTTCCAACCATCATTAAGATTTACTGTACCTGCAGCATTTCCTCCAATAGCGCAGTTCAAAATAAAGAAGAATGGTGAATTAAATACCCAGATATCATTGTAATATTTTGAAATTTTGTATTTGTCTGCATCTAATGTACCTGTAACTCTGCCATCTACAGTAAATGTAATTGAATATTCTGTCCAGATTACACCATAAGTATGATATTCTTTTGCTACATCAGCCTGTGTAAGACCTGTATCATAGTTTTTATTTTCTTTAGAATTGTTCCACATCGGACAGTGAATAGTCTGTGGAACTCCACCATTCATAGATTCAAAAATATCGATTTCTCCACATTTAGGCCATCCGATTTCACTTATGTTAGAGCCTAACATCCAACCTGCTGACCATGTACCTTTAGCCTTTGTAGCTTTAGCTCTGATTTCCATTTTTCCATACTTAAATTCTTTATCTACAGTTTTAAGTCTGGCTGATGTATAAGTTGTAGTACCATTATTTTTCACTTCAGCTCTTGGAATGATAACTAAGTTACCATTTTCCATTTTTATATTGCTTCCATCATTTGTATAATACTGTAATTCCTGATTACCCCAGCCATTGTCACCATTTCCTACTTCATAATACCATGTTACTGTATCAAGTTTTGTTCCATTAAATTCATCTGACCAAACTAACTTCATAGTCTTTGTAACGGCTGACTTAACCGATGAATACTTCTTAGAAACTGTCTTAGACTTGCCATAAGCCTTAACTTTATAATAATATCTTGTGCCTTCCTTAAGCGATTTTATCTTTGTTGATGTACCGCTTACTGTTGCAACTTTTACAAATCCTGAATTAGGATTTGTAGACTGATACAAATAATATCCCGATGCACCGTTTACTTTCTTCCATGATACTATTAAGCTTGCGCTTGCTTCTGCCTGTGTAATAGATGTAATTGTTGTATTAGCCGGTATAACTGTGATTGTCGATTTCTTTTTCTTCTTTCCTGTTGTCACTGTAATTGTACACTTTCCAGTGCCCTTAGCTTTGATTTTTCCTTTTTTATCAACTGTGGCAACCTTCTTATTACTAGTTTTAAATTTTGAGCCTTTCTTAAATGACTTAAACTTTGCTGTTTTTCCAACTACAAGTGTAAGTTTTTTTCCAGGCTTGATTTTTGTTGCCGCATTAGCCTGTGTATTTGGTGTAACTGTTATTAATGTAACAACCATAACTACAACCAGTAATGCTGAAATCACTTTCTTAAATCCTTTCATATAATCCTCCTTCTAAAACCTGTTTATTCTCCTGTAATACCTGTATTTTCTATACCCTGTATAAACTGTTTCTGAACTACCATATACAATACCAATAACGGTGTAATAGAAATAAGTGTTGCAGCCATTCTATTAGCTTCATTTACCACATTTCCTGCCGCTCCATTTGCACCATTATCAAAAAGTGCTAATTTTGCCGGTACCAATCCTAATGCATCACCTAACATAGTATTTGTTGTATATGTTTCATTCCAGTTAAATACAAACGAGAATAGGAATACAACTAAAATAGTTGATACCGATAATCTAATAGCAATATGATAAAAAACTCTAAGTGAACCGGCTCCGTCAATCATTGCCGCTTCATCTAATGATTTTGGTATCATATTAAAAAAGTTAAATGCTATCAAAATAAGCATTGTCGAATATGTTCCTTGACCTAACAAAGACATAAGTGTCTGTGGTAGTATTGTTCCAATAACCTTAAATCCAACAACAGATTCAATTTCTGTGAATACCATAATTCTTGGTATTGTTAGAAGTGGAATTGGAAGAATAAATGCCAATATCAACATTATATACCAGAAATTACGTCCTTTAAATGAATATCTTGATAATGCAAAACCTGTTGTAAGTGACACCGCTGTCTGTGCCAATGCCAATAATGCTGAAAACCAGATAGAATTAAGCAATGATGTTGGCATTTCTAATGTTTTTATCGCATTCTTAAAATTATCAAGTGTTGCATGTTTTGCAATCCATGTTATTGAAGGATCAATTAAATCTTTAGAAGTCATAATTGACTTTGAAATCATCTCAAATATCGGTTGCAAAAATACAAATCCAATACAGATGAGTAAAAAGTATATTGCTGCTTTTGCAATTATATTTACTGCCTTTAATCTCTTAAATTTAGCAAAGTTGATTTTCTTAATTACTGACAAATCAATTTTCTTTGCATCAAAACTATTATTTGCCATATAACTTTGCCTCCTTCTTCTGATGTCTTGCCTGTGCTGCAAGTCTTCGTTTCTGCTGTTTGTCTAACTTCTTTAGCTTCTTTTCCTGCCTCTGTCTTTCTTTAATATCCTTAGGTTTTCTATCTCTAAATATTAAGAATACCACTCCTATCAGTGCTAAAGCCACCAAGCTGTAAATCCATGCATATGTCGCTGCAAAGCCAAGACCCGAGCTTGTCTCACCCGTTTTTTCTTCAATCAACTCATATACAGGATTGATTGATGTGTACATACCTAACTGAATTACCGTAAATACTGTAATAATCAATCCTACCTGCTTAATCATAGGGATTGTTATCTTCCACATTATCTGCCATGCATTAGCCGAGTCAATTTTTGCCGCTTCGTAAATACTTGGGTTGATTTTTTGCAAACCGTTTATAAATAATACTATCGGAATACCTGTGAACCAAAGTATTATCGAGAGCTGGTCAAATATTCCCGCTAAACCATTAGCTAATGCCGGTGAATAACTGTCAATAATCTGCATTATAAAAATATTAGAATAAGCATTAGTCTGCTGTGTTGCTGCCGCAATCTTTTCTGCCGCCTGGTCCCCTGCACTTTGTACTGTCAATAACTGTGACATTACAGGACCTGACATAATAATTACAGGAAGGAAATAAATTGTTCTCAAAGCACCCTTTCCCACGTTAATCTTGCACAAAAGATATGCAATGATAAATGACAATACTACAACAATAAATGTATAAGGTATAATCATTTTCAAGTACGCAAGTAGTGCCGGCAGAAATTCCTGATTTCCCACAAAAGCATTAATATAGTTGTTTAAACCTACGAATTCAATTTTGTATCCCCAGTTAGTAGATGCCACTGCATTAAAGCTCAAATATACAGTAAACAAAAACGGAAATAATGTAAAAGCTAAAAATCCCAATATCCAAGGAGACATAAACATGTAACCTGCGATATTTTGTCTTTGCTGATAGGTTCTCATTTTTTTCTTTTTAGGAGTTGTCGTATTTTTGCTCATCACTTAACACTCCCTTCTATTACTGCTGCCGAATTTGCAGCTATTGTTGTTCCACGAACTATAATTTCATCAGATGTATAGTTAATAATAATCGTTTTAACGATACCATCTTTAGAATATTCGTTGCCTATAATTCCACCATTAGAACCGTTGTCGTCATCTGACATAATGGCAGGTGTGATTTCTCTGCCTGTCCAGTTATAAACTGTTCTGCTATCCCAGCTATAATTAATAACCTGTGATAATGGCGTGTTAACTGTTGCATAAATATTTTTTACTAATTCTTCATACTGCTCAAACTCTGTCGAATAATAATCTGATGAAGTTGTTGAGCCTAATAAATATGAAGGTTCTTGTGTCAATACAAAAGAAGGACTAATATTGTAATCAATCATTCTTAACATATCTGTCTGTGAATAGAATGAAAAATTAGCATATGGTGCATATACTTCCATTGTTCCATTAAGTACCATCTGCAAAAATGGAACCGTATCAGTTTCATATACATACTGAGAAGTACCTACAGCAGACTGTAAATAACGGTCTGTATATTTCCATAAATATTTATTCGGACTTACAAGATTTGTCTTTGTTCCATTAGTCTGAATCTTTGAAATAGCGTCCTGGTAAAGTTTTATTGTATCTTTAACTGTAGTAAATTCTTTATCACTCTTATAATGACTCAAAAGAATATTTGAGGCTCCATCTATTGTAAATGATTCACTCATTTCTCCTAAATCTTCATATAAGTCTTCTATCCATTGAGCTGTTTTTTCCGGCATGGCATATCCATATTCAGATACTGGAACATTTTTAGGAAGCACTCCGGATTTATCTAATAATAAATACTGTGAATTAATATGCTTTGCTGCATTTCCATAGTAATTAATCATTGTCTCATTAATGGTTGTAAATTCTCTTGAGAAAGAAATATCTGTTCCCTTCTTAGCAAAATCTGACATTAATGATTTAAACTCTTTTTTCTTTCCTACATTACTCGAAAAACTTGTACTATTAGGCTTTGACAAAGCTTCTCCACCTTTTTGCCATCCAATTAATCCTGAGTTAATATTTGTAATTCCGTCTTTCCCAAGTTTGTTTAAAATATTTCTCACATCATCAGCAGAAGTAACTTCTACTTCCTGTGTAGAAAACACACCTTTTTTCGAATCTGACATAAGAAAATCTATTCTAATAGGAATTTCTTTATTGTCGAAAGATTTTTCTGTAAGGATTCCTTCATCTATTAAATGTTGTCTGTATGCCTTTGCCATTCCTGTATAATCAGCCTTATATCCCTGTTCTCCATCACCTGATAAGAACTGATAAGTAAGGTCAATATCGAAATTGTTAGGCTTATCCTGAACTTTACGATATGAATCTCCTGCCTGGTTAGTAACCTGGAAAAATTCCGCATTGTACTGGAACGATGCATAAGCATATGTGTAAGCAATCTCGCCATCAGTAGTTGAAGCAGGTACCGCATTAATAGTCATGTACTCATCGCCATTATCTGCATATGCAACAAATGCTGCCTGAGTTCCATCACCCTGTGAAATACCAAAAACCGGCATTGTAGGATTTTTTACAGGTACCGCATCACCTAATGATGCAAAATAATTAGACTGTGTAGATGGATCTTCACCATACACCTTGCCCTTATACTCACTGAATTTTGTTTTGTTATCATTAAATCTTATTAGACTACCGCTGCCATCCGGCACTAAAACATAACCGGGTGTAATTTCTTTAGCTACAGTTTTTGTGAAATCATCAGCTTCTTTATCATAATATTTAAAAATACCACCACTTGTTCCTAAGAAAGGAGCAATTTCAATATTTTTAATCTTATTTATAGCACCTGTGATTTCATCATAAGGAACCTTGAAATTAATTTTCCCATCTTCGCTAATCGCAATATGCAAATTAATTCCAATTTCCTTTTCATCTACAACAAACTTACATTCCAAAACTCCCTCTTTTTTATCTTTATCGAATGTAAGCTGTGACTCACCCTGTTTCTTCTTTTCCGGTGCTGAAGAAGCTCTCTGAGTTGTCATCGAATCTCCTTCTCCCTGAAAATATTCTATTGTAACAAGTGAATTAGCAAAAGCTGTATACTGACTACTGTTAAAGGAAGAATCAACCTTTTTAGCCATTTCTTTTACTTCATCAACAGTCATGTGTTTTTCTTTTGCATAATCTTTTAATTCTGTATCATCCCCACTTTCCTTAGCGTCGGCAATTATGTCTCTTGCCTCCCATGCCTCGTCTAAAAAGGGAACATCTACGCCTGTTTTCCAAACGTATCCTGTTTTTGTATTTTCTATGGCAAGAATATCTCTATCTTCATAGAAGTAATATTTGTAATCTCCTGCTTCACATAATTCTTCGTATGCATCAGAATATGTTAACGTTGTTTTTGAAACCTTAGGTACCGGTCTTGTATCTCTGTTTGTATTTATGAATGCCGCACCAACAGCGACACAAAACGAAAGGACAAATAAGACACATACAATAACCGCTGCCACTTTAAATTTACTTTTCTTAGCTGCCTGTAACATTTCTTATAATCTCCTTTCCTACTGTTTTTAAGAAGTCAAATAACTGCTCCCACATGATGATTACAACTAAAACTACAATAGCTGCAATTAACATAAATACAAATGTTATAACAAGACTTAATACTGTTTTCTTAAAGTCATAATCATGAACTGTTGACAAACCTTCAAATATTACAGCTATACTCCAAATAAGTCCCACTGCCATAATAACTGTAAGAATAAATGATTCATTGTAAGTCAATCCATAGGACATAACAGTTGTAACGACCATACAAATCATAATCGGCATAATCCCGTATGCTGGAATCATATATACCTGTTTTAATGTTCCATCTCCATCTGTAATAGATGTAACAAGGAAATTACACACAATAAATAGTATTAATATGGCAAAGAAGCCTACAACAACTGCTCCCATATCCATGTCTTCAACACTAGTGTACTGGTATATAAAACCTTTTCCTGTCTGATAAAGCATATATACGCCAAAGAATACTACATAAATAATTGTTGCAGCCACTAATGAGCCATTTTTTCCTACTCGAATATCGTAATATCTATCGATAGGATGCTTTGCACATTTAAATGAATAACCTATCTCTCCAATAACCGGAAGTTCTTTAAGCTTTGCTGCAAGCTGTCTCTTTTTAGTCTTTATAATCTTCTTTCTGTCAATAAGCTTTATTGCAAAACATACAAGACATACAGATATCAAGCCTATAAGTACTGCACCTAAATATTTTTGAATACTCTTATTTCTAACTTCCCAAAAAGCGTCTGAATATCCGCTTCTGTTTCCGGCAATTTCAAAATGCTCCATTGCCTTGTCATATTCCTCGTCATTGTAATAAGCCTTTGCCACACCATTATGTGCCAAAACTGACATTTGGTTAAGTCTTAATACATAATTCCAATCTTCAAGTGCCTTGTCATAATCACCATTTTCGTATTCTGACAATGCTCTGTAAATTGTTGTTGCATATTCAGTCGGTGTAAAAGACTGTATAAAACCTTTTTTCCCATCTGCCGTCCAAATATTTCCATCTCTGTCTATGGCAATTGTAGTAAGAGATGAGAACAAACCTGATATATCATTATTTCCTGCTTTTTCACCAAGAGAAAAAATCAATTCTCCATCTCTTGTATATGCATTGATGTAACCTGTAGAATCAGAAACATAAATGATTCCATTGTCATCTGTTGTCACATCTGTAAAAGCATCTGAAGCTATAATGGAATTCTTAAATAAGTTTGTACCGTCCGTACTATGTTTCTTTAACAAATCATCTCCAGTTCCCATACATGTTGTATATGCCGTACCTTCCTTGTCAACATATACATTAGAGAATGTGGATGGTAGTGTATTTAATAACGCAGATTTCTTTTCCTGTTCTTTAGTATAAATTATCTTCAAAAAAACCTGCTGAGGTGTAAGCTTAGATTTGTTAGATGCAAAGTAACCTAAAAATTCACCTGAATTAGCCAGCTGAATAACACCCGCATAAACACCTTCTGAAACTATATAAAGATTGTTTCCGCTGTCAACAGCAACTTTACTTGGTTCATAGTTCGTGTCAGCAAAAATCGGCGCTGTTGGCCTGTCATATCTTCTTAAATACTCATATTTTTTATTATTAACTTTTTTAAACTTAAATACTGTTTTTGCCCCTGTATCTGAGATATAGATTTCTCCTGTCTTTGTAAGGAACATACCCTTTGGAGATTCAAATCCCGTAAAATCCTTCGAAGCCACAGTATTCTTATCAATCTGTGTAATTACTTTTTCCGAATCCAAATTATAAACAAGAATTCTAGCATTGCCTGTATCTACGATATAGGCATTATTTTCATCATCTATAATCATATCTTCCGGATCAGATAATCCTAAATTTGTAATAGTTCTGTCAGGCAAATATGCGTCCTGTGTTCGTACCATTTCTCCTTCATCATCAAGTGTATATGAATAACTTGTTGCCTGAGATGCTGCTACCGGAAGCGCTGACATAACCATACATATTAGTGCTAAGAACAGCACTAATGATTTTTTGTATATCTCTTTCATGTGCTCTTCTCCTTATTTGATACCTGAATGACTCATTGTATTCATAACTTTTGACTGCATACAAATAAATATTACCAAATTAGGTATAAACATTATTAAGTTTGCTGCTGCAACCATACCTGATGCCGCCACCGCATTGTTAGTTCCTATTGAATTAACATAATATGTTAATGTTCTCAATGCTTCATTTGTTATGTAATTGTTTGATGTTTCTACATTTCCCCAAACCTGCTGGAATGTTAATACAACGGATGTTGCAAGAGCAGGTTTTGTTAGTGGAATAATTATTTTTCTTAATATTGTAAAATCTCCTGCTCCATCTACTACTGCCGCCTCGATAAGAGCATCGGGTATTCCATCCACGAACTGCTTTACAAGGAACAAACCTACCGGCATAGCAATTAATGGAAGAATATGGGCAAACCATGTATTATAAGCACCCATTTTTACTATAATTAGATATCTTGGGATTGCTACCGCTGTTGCTACAAACATAAGAGCCATTTGGTTAATTTCCCACAATGCACCCTTAATCTTAAATTTTTTCTTAGAAAAAACATAAGCTGCCATAATTGTAATTATAAGGTTAAGTACAACTGTAAGCACTGTAACAATCATAGAATTCAAAAAATATCTAGACATTGGAATACCTGTTGAACCGGCAAGGTTCATAAGGTTTTTAAAATTATCCAATGTAGGATTGTGTGCAAAAATCGTTGGTGGGAATTTAAATAATTCACCAAGAGGTTTAAATGCGTTTCCTATAAGAAATATTACAGGAAGTATCATTACTATAGAAAGTGGAAACGCAATAATATGAAATTTTAACTGACTTTTTGAAAATCTTGTTGGGTTAATTCTATTTCCCTGAAAATTTGCCATCTATGTTTCCTCCTTTCTAATATTCATCTTTTTCTGTAAACAGCTTGTTAGCTACCTTACTGCAAATCCATACCAAAGCAAGTAGAGCAACTGATACTGCTGCTGCATAACCCATTTCATAACGTACAAAAGCATAGTCATCAATATGGTTTGCAATCAACTGTCCTGCATAATCCGGTGTAGGGTTAGCACCCGCCAACGTAACACCAATCCACCCCATGTTAAATGCGTTAACAATCGACATAACCGCACCAAATAACATCTGAGGTTTCATCGAAGGAACTGTAATATAAATAATTTCCTGTGCTCTATTTTTAATTCCATCCACATAAGCTGCTTCATATAATTCCTGGTCAATATTCATAATACCCGAAAGCATTGATAAGAAACCAATACCCATAGAAGACCAAAGTGAAACAAAAATCATAATCGGCATAAAATAATCTGATGAAATCAACCACTGAATAGGCTGATTAATCAATCCTAATTTTTGCAAATAAGCATTAGCAAGTCCCGTCTGATCACCCGAAAAGATAGTTTTCCAGATAACCTGAATCATTAACTGACCAACCATGGAAGGTGTATACATAGCAAGTGCATACAAAGTTCTTGCTCTTGGTGTAACCTGTGCAAGAATCCATGCCATAAGAAATGACAAAATGTATCCGCCCACACCTACTACAATTGCGTAAAGAACTGTATTAGGTAAAACGTATTTCATAAAAACCTCATCCCCTGTAATTAAGGTAATGTAGTTACTAAGTCCTGCAAAACTTGGTGTGTTAATTACATCAAAATATGTGAATGACAAACCGATTGCAATAAGTATCGGTAATAAAATGAATGTAAAAAACAACAATCCATATGGTAAGAACAAAAGGAAAGCATGAAATCCTTCAGTTTGTGTAAACTTTTTTGCTTTTCTTCTCTTTTCAGGCTTTTGAAGTTTTGCCACTGTTTCTTTAGTTGCCTCCATTCTGTTCTACCTCCTCTCCAGGATCTGCCTTTGCATTTTCCTGATTTTCTTTTATCCAGTCATATCCTCGAAGTTTGAAATCTGAAACAAGATTTGCATTTTCATCATAGAATCCAAGCTCCTGCATTTTTCTGACAATCTCTTTATTGACATCATTCTTAGCTTCGTCAACCGCAACCTGTGCAGATGCTCCATCAAATACCATGGATGTCCAAATGTTAGAAATAGTTCTTTCCAGTAAATACTGTCCCGGTGTTCTTATGATGTCCGTAACATAATTAATCTGTTCTAACACTACCTGCTTGTCAGTTTCATCCATAGGGTTGTTCTGCAATGCTGCAATATTAGCTGACAACCAGAAATAAGTTTTTCCGTAAGTTGAACGCAATGTATATGTATATTCAGTCTGTACATCCTTGCTTGTCCACCATTTAAGGAATTCCCAGGCTGCTTCCTTCTTTTCAGAATTCTTGAAAATCGCACCACCTGTACCATTGGCTACGAACATTCTGTTAATCGTACCATCTTCCTGAACAGTTCCAAGATATTCAGAAAGCTTCCATTTTCCGTCTAATTCCTGCGCGCCATTCTTTATAAGTGTGTAGTCTTCCACACCAACAATACCGATTGGCAATGTAGAATATCTAAATGAATTAAAGAAGTTCTGTACCGATGTATCTAATGAATACTTAGTAAACAAGTCTCCTAAAAGCTGCATACCCTTTACACCATTCTTAGAATCAATTCCTGTTGTAACAAGACCATTTTCATCCTGTACGTAAAGTTCTCCGTTGTTCTGAAGAAGCATAGGTGATGTCTGATAGAACCATTTGTAACCTGATGCACCTGCAGAAATATTATGGTAGAAATTCTTACCATATCTTTGAAGTGTCGGAAGAATTTCTATTAATTCATCCCATGTCGTAGGACATTCAAGACCAAGCTGTTCAAAAATATCTGTTCTATATACTACCGCGTTAAAATCAGTAGTTTCAGGAATTGCATACATTCCTTCATTGTATACATATGAAACAAATGAGCCTGTCGGGAATCTTCTAGCTACCGTCCAGAAATCATCAAATTCCGACAAATCATACAAGGCACCACGACTTGATAAGTCAAATGGTACATAAGACATAAGTCCCAAAGCCACATCAGGTGTTTCATCTGCTGCAATAGCCAATGTCAATTTACTTACATCAGGCATCGTAGCAATCTGTACCTTAATATTTTTTCCTGTTTTTTCCTTATAATATGGAACAAATTCTGTATCAGCTATTTTTTGTAATAAATCTACGTGAGTAATAGCTCTATTAACCCAGATTGTAAGTGTATCCTTGTCCTTATCAGATACACCTGTTGAATACTTAGATGATGTAAAAGTATTGCAAAGTGTTCGTACCGAAGTCCACAATGAGCTAATCAATGTGGGATTAGGTCTTTCTAATTCTTTCTTATCGCCATAAATATAAATTCTATCTAGCGTAAAATCATTCGAAGTTGCCTCTGTTGTAAAATTACTCAATGAAACAAGTATAGAATTGTCTGCCCCTGTCAAATCAGCAGTATGCAATGCAATCTCATCAGGATATTTTTGCATATCTGTGATAAACTGTTCAGCCTCGTCTAAATATGCCAAAACTGCACCCCTATTTCCTCCGACAGAATAATCCTGCATTAAAAATCTAATATGCTGTATAACAACTTTATAGGCTTCTAGATATTCTGAAATTTCCGGAATATATTTGGTCATCTTCCAGTTTCTCTCAGTATCAATATCACTACCTGTGATTTTTGTAATTTCTAATTGGAAATTTGTAATATGTTCCTGCAATAATAAAGCATATCTGTATGCTTCCATTACATTTTCATTTTCTTGCTTTATTGTAAGAGTATGAACTCCCTCTTCTAAATAGAAATTGTAGTTATTTCCCTTACCATCGTTTAGAGTTTCATTAGCATAACCTGATGAAACCGGAGCAAACTTGTAATTATACATTTCTTTAAAAGGAACCTGTCCATCAATTTTTATTGTTTCAAAAGTATCAAATTCCTTTTTGCCATTAGAATAATGGAAAGCAATATTATAATTTCCTGTTTTCTTTACATTAAAGGTATATGTAATCTCATTACCTGCACCAGTCCAATGCAATGTATTTAACTGTTCTGTATCTATATTGAATCTTGTAAGTGAAGTTGATGTTTTCGTGCCATATATGACATCTGCAGAGTTCTTTTCAGAATAATAAACCGCATCAATCTGCAATGCATTGTCACTATCCTTGATTAACTCTGCATCTTTGTGTAAAGCTGCATATTCTTCATAAGAAACTGCGTTATCTACAGCAGCTTTTATCTTTAATGTTCCAAGAGCCAAACCACCTGAAGAAACATTTTCAATAGAAATAATATTCTCACCTTTTTTTAAATAAAATGAAAGTGGTCTGCTAGAAACGTATGTATTATTATAAATATCAGTATTAATCCATTTCTGTATTCTAGACTGACTAGGCGCCATTTCATCTCCATGGCTGTCCATTGGAAATTCCTTATTATTCTCACTTCCAATAAAATCTCCCTCTTCAACATCAGTCCAATGAATAGGCATTGCTATTGTATTTGTTTCTGAGTATTGATGAGCACCATTTACAAGAATGCTAACAGTATAGTCCGAAAGCGATGAACCTGCTGAAATATAATCTACATTCAATGTATACAATCCTTCCTTTGTTACATCTACTTTGTATTCAGCAGCTTCTTTATAATTTAGTTCGATAATATCATCCGGATATGTTTTAATATCTTCCGGTATATCGTTGTTTTCATTGTTGTTTTCTTTATAATATTTCTTTGGATTTTGTCCGTTTGTTAATGTAGCCTGATATTCCCCTTCACCAGCTTCAGTATTTGTCTTAATGAAATCCGTATAATAAACATCTGCTTCTTCTCCATCATTTAAATACGAATTTGATAATAAATCATATGCTTCATTAAACTTATTGTCATCTACGTCTTTCACATATGTTGCTTCTCCTTTTAAAACAAAAGTGAACAGACATATAGCCCCAACAATGACACATAATATTCCAATTATAATTGCGATAATTTTCTTTTTCATTGTTGTCCTTTCTATTTGTTACAAAAGCGGAACTGCCCTTATGCAGTTCCGCAGTTAATTACCCTTTACTTATTTTTCTGATGTAAATTTTGATTTGTCAAAGTTGTAATTTTCTACTAACTTATCCTGGAACTGTTTTGTAGCTTTTTCGATACGTTCATTGATTGTTTTATTCCAATCTGCCAATCTGGCTTTTACCTTATCTCCCCAGTCTTTATCTGTCATCCATGCGCCAGCTACATCTTCCTGCCACATATTATTCCATTCATAAAGAACATCTGTTGTTTCACCGTTTTCGCTAACCGTACTAGTCCAGCATTTATCAACATAATCCCATGATGAATTGCTTTCCCAAAGTTTTAAGATTTCTTTCCAGCCTTCTTTATCTTTATATTTTTCATGTGCCGGGAGGCTGTTCCAAATATCCATCTGTTCTTTGTATGTATCTCCTGTAACTACAGGGAATGAATCACCAGTCGCTGATTTTTCAGCTCCATTATCTGTCCACTTCTGCTCCAAGATAGCTTTCTTAGCATCTGTGCATGCTGTCCAATATGTTGCAAATGTATAAGTAGCTTTAAGTTTTTCTTTTTCTTCATCGCTCCATTCTTTATTGCCATCATCAGCCGCATAATTATGAAGGCAAATAGAATCCATAACAATCTTGATAGTATTGTCGCAGTAATCTGTAGATGGGAATGGATAAATATCCCAATCTTCTGCATCAATATATGCTTCGCTTTCCTTAGCTGATTCATCAGCACCTGTTGTCAAATACCATGGATCCTGAATATTTGTTAAACATCTGTTATTGCAGAAGTAGAACCATGAATATGTCTTACTTTCAATCTTAATATCCTTTGAAAGTGTTCCTGCGCCTTCTGCTGTATCAATAGTTGCCGGAGCCCATTTCTGAATGTATTTAAGAAGTTCTTTTACTTCATCACTGTCAAGATTAACAGTACCCTTTTCTTTAATCTGCTTATTAATAGTTGTTGTACCCATATTGATAATATCAACCGGTGTACTCTTGTCACCCCAGTATGAAGTATTATCCGTTTTTGTAATAAATCTTGTATATTCATCAATTGTCCAATCAGGATCAGGAACGTTAATATTCTTGCTTTCTGCCAATGATTTGTTTACCCAAATTCCCCATGGAATAGTAAATAATGGCAAGCCTCCCTGAAAACCATAATAATTCAACTGCTCCATAAGGTTTTCATTATATGCTTTATATGTCTCGTCATCTGCAAATACTGACAAGTCAGCCACAAGACCCTTTTTTATGTCATCTGTGATATTAGTAGACTGCCAGATATCAGGATATTTTCCGTACTTAGCCTTAAAAGATTCCATCTCCTGTTCCCACTTTGGAGTACCCGCCTGACTATGATCACCAGACTTAGCCCAAAGGTTAATCTTAATATTCGGATATATCTTTTTAAATTCCTTTGCTACTGCATAAATCTGAGCAACATTCTGTGATGTAACCTTGTCCGTAGCCAAATCCATGCTTCCGATGTCCTCATAATATTTGCTGTCACCTGACCACGTCATAATCGAAATATCTGCTGTGGTATCTGAGGATAATCCCGTTGTAAGTCCAATCTTTGCTGTGGTTTCTTCTTTACCGTTATCTTTCTTCTCTGTTTTGCCACATCCTGTGAATACCATGGATGTTCCAAGAATTGTGGCTAATGATAAAGCTAATGCTTTGCGGCCAAATTTTTTCATCATATTATTCCTCCTTATTTTTTTGATAAAATCATTTCACCTACATCAGAACTCACTAAGTGATTTCTATGTGACTTATTCTAGCATATTGCTATGTAGAAATCAACAACTAAAAACGTTTTTTATTTTATTCATTTTGTGTATTTTGAATAATTTTTGTCCATTTAATTTATGCAACTTTTAGTTTTTTAAACATTTTACACAATCAGATTTTGTTAAGTTATTCACAATCACCATATTTTTGTTATTTTTTTCTCACAAATTCCCTTCGCAAATTTTAAAATCGTTTTTTATCTTACATTTTTCATAATTTATAAAAGAATTTTTTCCATATATAATCGATAGGAAAACGTTTTTCTGTTTTATACAATATTTTCATTAAAAATATATACTGTTCAAGTATTTGTCAGTGGATATTTGTAAAAAAAATCCCCTTAAGTGTGTCGTGAATATTTACGTCTTCTACTTAAGGGGAATTATTTATATTATGTTTTTATGAATTATGCTTCTCTTTTTTTAGCAAATACAACAACAACTGCTGCCGCTAAAACTGCCATCAGGCCGTAAGCTATTGGTTCAAAATCGCCTGTTGCTACTGTTGTACTCTTTTCTGTTTTGTTGTCAGTTGATTCTGATGAATCAGTTGATGCTCCAACTTTTTCTAATGAATAACCTGAACATTCTATAACTGTTGGAACTGTAGGATCTTCATCATCCAATGATTCTGCTCCTCCTGATGCATATGCATATCTCTTACTTGCATCCTTATCAATTCCTTTTCTGTCTCCAAACTCTCCACCAATACCAAATGTTATTGTATCTGCATCAGCTGTTGCTTTAAATGTTTCTTCAACTGTTGTTTTTTTGCCTTTTTTAAGTTTTATCCACTTACCATAAGCAAAATCATCCTTTTTTGCAATCTTTACAAATACCCATTTATCACAGTTAGATGATGATAATGTAAACTTAATGTTGTATTCCTGACCATTTTCAATATCTACTGACTGCGAAACCTGTCCGCCCCAGCATCCACCATATCCAATAGCGTCCATCTCTGCCGTCCAGCCTGTAGCTGACTGTGATGTAACCTTTCCTTCAGCACCTTCAAACCATGCTTCATTTACACCAAAATAACTTTTCCAATTAGCAGCAAAACAATTAGCTGTCATTCCAATGCTTAATGCCAAAGTTGCTACAACTGTAACTATTTTCTTCAATTTCCTCATTCTTGTTCCTCCTCTTTACATACGATTAATATTCGTCGTTACGGTGAGTATAACACGAACATATCTCTTATTCAATAAATAAAAACATTTTTATCGTTCCTTTTAACACGTTCAACAAAGCTTTTTCTCACTTTTTATGCATTTTTCACAATTCCTTTTGGTGCTTTTTACCTTTATGCAATTATTGTATTATTACATTTATGTAATTCTTTTATTATCTTTTGATTTGTGTTAATATATAGGCCTATGGATATGATATTTGCATATCCTTTAATATTATATTAAGGTAGGTATTTTTATATGATAAGACTTATTTTCGTGGCAATTTTTCTTATAATATATTTTATAGTTTCATTGCCTGTTATGTTATTTGAATTTATCATCCAACAATTTAATATGGATTTGCGCAACCGTTCTTCACTCAAATTTGTGCAAACAGGCTTTAAATGTGTTATGTTTCTAAGTGGTATTAAACTAGAGGTTCATGGTAAAGAGAACATTCCTGACACAGCTTGTCTTTTTGTTTCTAACCATATTAGTTTTTTTGACATTATTACAACTTACCCATTGATGAAATCAGCTACAGGCTATATTTCTAAAAAGGAAATCAAAAAAATTCCTTTTCTCAGCTGGCTAATGTATTTTGTCAATTGTCTTTTCCTTGACAGAGAAGACCCAAGAAAGGGATTGCAGACAGTTCTTACTGCTGCTGATATGATAAAATCCGGTATTTCAATCTTTTTATTTCCAGAGGGAACTCGTTCAAAGACCGGAAAAATCGCACCTTTCAAGGATGGTGGATTCAAAATAGCCACGAAGGCTAAATGTCCTGTAGTTCCTGTCGGAATCATAGGTACATCAGATATTTTCGAGAATCATATGCCTTTTATTAAAGCCGGAAAAGTAGTAATTTCATTTGGCGAACCTATTTATACAGCAGAATTAGACAGAACAGCCTTAAAGGAACTACCTGAAAAAGCCTTTGAACAGGTAAAAATGTTAAGTAATCAACTATAGCTGCCGAATTTAAACTAACCGATATTTCAACCAATCAATTCTAACGCTGAAGTGAAAAGTTTATTTCCACTTTGAAAAAGCTGATTTGCAAAGTGGC
>CAYWUE010000001.1:0-83573 GCA_964461415.1 uncultured Eubacterium sp. | reverse complement strand
TCTCCATGTTTTAAACTTCATGTCAGGTGAAAAAATGTATTGCATTTCTTTACTTGCGTATCTCTCTGATAAAGGGCTCTGATATCTGTCGTTCATATTAACCTCCAAAATCTAATTAATTATGTGGATTACAATGTCAAAAGGAGAGTGCTACTCCAAACTTTCGAATCACTTTTTTACTGACTCTTTATTCTAACATTCTAATCTTTTTATTATTTTACAGTATTTCTAAAATTAATTCCATATTAACTTGGACATTTATTCTAGTCCATTTTTATTCCCTGCCATTCCAGCAGTATGTGCAAAGCTTGCACTTGTCAATTCCAACAGCATCAAGCATATCGTCTAATCTGTTATATCTAAGAGTTGTGAAATTTAATTCTTTTCTAATTTCTTCAACCATATTTTCATATTTTTCAGATTCAGGATCAGCATACTTCTGTAAAATTTCATCAGTTACATTTCCATCTTCTAACCTTTCAATCACTCTTCTTGTAATCAAATCCATTTCAGAAGATGAACGTGAAAAATTAAGATATTTGCAACCGTATAACAAAGGCGGACATGCAGGTCTGATATGTACCTCTTTTGCTCCACTTTCATATAAAAATTCGGTTGTCTCTCTAAGCTGTGTTCCACGTACAATTGAATCGTCTATTAGTAATAAACTTTTATCTCTAATCAAATCCTCCACAGCAAGCAATTTCATTTTTGCAATCAAATCTCGCTTACTCTGAAGAGTTGGCATAAAGGATCGTGGCCATGTCGGTGTATATTTTATGAATGGTCTTGAAAATGGTATGCCTGATTCATTAGCATATCCCACTGCATGGGCAATACCCGAATCTGGAACTCCTGCTACTATGTCCGGTTTCACAGTATCTCGCTGTGCCATCTTCGCACCACAGTTATATCTCATTTGCTCTACACCTACACCCTCATATCCACTGGCAGGATATCCATAATAAACCCAAAGAAATGTACAAATTTTCATATCACTGTTAGGATCAGAAAGTGTTACACATTTATCCGATGTAATTACTACAATTTCTCCCGGACCTAATTCTTTGTAATCATTATATCCTAAATTCTTATATGCGAATTTTTCAAAACTGGCGCAAAAGGCACCTTCCTTTCTGCCTATTACAACCGGAGTTCTTCCTTTTTTATCTCTAGCTGCATATATTCCATTTTTATTCATAAGAAGCAATGAGACAGAACCTTTTATTTTTTCTAGTGCATAATTAATTCCGTCAATCAGATTATCCTTTTGGTCAATTAGCGTTGCAATCATTTCGGTAGCATTAATATCACCACCACTCATTTCCTGAAAATGTGTATGTCCCTGTTCGTACAATTCCTGCGTAAGTTCATCCATATTATTAATCTTGCTAACTGTAGTTAATGAATATGCTCCATGAATTGAACGTATGGTTAATGGTTGTGATTCATAATCAGAAATACAGCCTATACCCTGATTCCCCTTCATTTTCTGAATATCTTTGTCAAACTTAGTTCTAAATGGAGAATTTTCAATATTATGAATTGCACGATCAAATCCTTGTTCTCCCAATACTGCCATTCCACCACGTCTTGTTCCTAAATGTGAGTGATAATCAATTCCGAAATATAAATCGAATACACAATCTTCCTTTGATGCTACGCCAAAAAATCCGCCCATTGCTGTCCTCCTGTCTTCCTAATTACTCTCTAAAAAATATATTTTTCTTTTACCACAATATATATTAACCCTTTTTTTACTTAGTTACAATGACTTCAAATAATTTTGTTAAAATTTACAGATAAAAGCTATTCACCACATCTTTCTTCTAACATTTTGGTAATTAACTTAGGACTTGCTTTACCTTTAGATGCCTTCATTGTTTTTCCTATCAAAACCCCAATTGCCTGCTTTTTACCTTTTCTATAATCATCAACAACCTTTTGATTTTCTAATATAATTTCTTCAATAATTTTTTCTAATTCTTCCGTATCATTTTCCATTTTTAGGCTATGTTTTTCCACATATTCCACCGGCTCAACATTTCCATCAAAAATTGCCTCAAAAACTTCCTTCGCTACAGTCTTATTAATGACATTATTCTTTATCAAATCAAGGAATTTCGCGAAATCTGTCCCAGACAATCTCACCTTTTCAGGAGTCATATCTCTTTCCTTCATAATTCGCATAGTTTCACTAATAAGCCAGTTAGCCGCTTCTTTAGGTGAGGCGCCATCACTTACTGCACTTTCAAATATATCTGCAATGTTTTTGTTCTGAGTAATAATATCTGCATCATATTCTGACATATTCAAATCAGAAATATATCTCTTCATTCTTTCCTGTCGAAATTCCGGTTCATTTTTCTTTATCTCATCTATCCATTCCTGACTGATTTTTAATGTAGGCAAATCAGGCTCCGGAAAGTATCTGTAGTCGTTAGAATCTTCTTTAGAGCGCATGGCAAAAGTTTGACCTTTTTCATCGTCCCATCTTCTGGTTTCCTGGACAACACATTTTCCCGATTCAATCAAATCAATCTGCCTTAACCTTTCACTTTCAATAGCTCTTGTGATTTCTCTAAAAGAATTGAGATTCTTCATTTCAGTACGGGTACCAAGTTTTGAACAAGCATTGTCTTTGATTATTTTTCTAACGGATAAATTCACATCTGCACGCATAGAACCCTCGTTCATCTTGCAATCCGAAGCACCCAGATATTGAATTAAATAGCGCAATTTTTCTAAATACTCAATAACCTCTTTTGCACTTCTCATATCCGGTTCTGACACAATCTCAATCAATGGAACTCCAGCCCTGTTATAATCCACTAGCGATGTATTATTTTCTTCATCATGCATAAGTTTTCCGGCATCTTCTTCCATATGAATCTCATGAATTCTAACCTTTTTAATTTGTCCTTCTGCATCCTTTATTTCTAGATAGCCATTTTTACATATTGGTTCATAAAGCTGAGAAATCTGATAATTCTGTGGGTTGTCCGGATAAAAATAATTCTTTCTGTCAAAACTGCACTCCTTAGCAATCTGACAATTAGTAGCTAATCCTACTGCAACGGCATACTCTACCACCTTTTTATTTAAAACAGGCAAGGTTCCCGGCATTCCCATACATACAGGACAAACGTGTGTATTAGGATTCTTCCCAAATTCCGTAGGACAGGAGCAAAAGATTTTTGTATTTGTGGCTAATTCAATATGAACCTCCAATCCTATAACTGTTTCATAATTATTCATATTAATATGTGCGTTATTTCTTTTAGTTATTATTTTTACGCACTTGCTCCCTTCTATGATATTTCACAAGATTGTTCATATGTGTATGCTACTCTTATGATATCCTTCTCCTTAAAAGAATCACCGATAATCTGCATCCCAATCGGAAGTCCATTATTATCAACTCCACAAGGTATTGAGATTGCAGGCAGTCCGACTAAGTTAACCGATACCGTAAAAACATCACTCATATACATTTTAATGGGTTCTTTTAGGCTTTCATTTAATTTTGGTGCGGTAGTCGGTGAAACCGGACCAATTATTACATCATACTTTTTAAATACCTTATCAAATTCATCTTTAATCAGATTCTTTATCTTAATTGCTTTTAAGTAATATGCATCATAATATCCCTGACTAAGAACAAACGAACCCAGCATAATTCTTCTCTTAACTTCCTCTCCAAAGCCTTTTGTTCGTGACTTTTTATACATATCGTGGAGTCCCTCATATTCTTTTGCTCTATATCCATATTTAACACCATCGAATCTTGCAAGATTAGAGCTAGCCTGCGCAGAAGCTATTACATAATATGACGGCACTGCATATTCCGCCATTTCCAAATCAAACTCTTCCACAATAGCTCCCTTTTTCTTTAAGACATCAATAGCTTTAAGCACACTATCTCTTACCTGTACGTCTACCTTGTTATTAAAATAATTTCTTGGAATGCCGATTTTTAATCCTTTTATATCGTTAATCAATGCCGATGTAAAATTATATGCGTTGTGGTTTGTATCATCAATATCTATATCATTATTAAAATTGTTAGAATTATTTTTGGTACGCTCTTCATCTTCGAATAAATTTTCTGCAGTTTTGTTCAGGTTTATCGAAGTCGAATCCTTCTCATCATATCCTGCAATTATTTCAAGCATGGCCGCACAATCCGCTACATCCTTACCAATAGGTCCTATCTGTTCAAGAGAAGATGCGTATGCTACAAGACCATAGCGGGATACCATTCCATATGTAGATTTTAAACCTACAACACCGCAATAAGAACTAGGTTGCCTGATAGAGCCTCCCGTATCTGTCCCCAACGCACCAAAACATTCTCCGGTTACTAATGCGGCGCAAGAACCACCGGATGAGCCACCCGGAACGTGTGCTTTATTTCTTGGATTCCTGGTTGCACCCCAATATGAAGTTTCCGTAGTACTTCCCATGCCAAACTCATCCATATTAGTTTTTCCTATAATAATAGCTCCTGACTTTTTAAGCCTTTCAATAACATCTGCTGAATATTGCGGCACAAAGTCAGCAAGCATTTTTGAGCCACAGGTAGTTTTAATATTTTCTGTGCAAATATTGTCCTTAATGGCAATAGGTACTCCAGCTAACTTAGAAGTTAATTCTTTTGAATCTATTTTCTTCTGCACATTCATTGCCTGCTCAATCACTTCGTTTTTATCACATATAGTAATAAAGCTATTGACATCCATTTCCTCTTTCTTAATTCTGTCATAAACAAAATCAACTGCGTCAATAACCTTTACTTCACCCGACTTTATTTTTTCTCCAAGCTCCACCGCTGTTAAACCTGATAAATCCATCTTTTCTCCCACCTAAATTCTTGTACTTTTCGATACAAACCGGTCACATATTTAATCTTCTTACATTATAATAAAATCAAACCTATAATATTTATAATCTATTTCGTCCTATCTCCTGCTCTATTGAACTATAGTTTTTGGAACTACAATTTTATCGTCCTCAATCATCGGAGCATTATACAACATTTTTTCTTTGCTCTCTTTATTAGTAACAGCCACATCTTCTCTAAAAACATTACCTACATCAAAAATATGACTCTTTGCTGTCACTTCTTCTGTATCTAATTCTTTCAACTTATCTATAAATCCTAACATTTCTGTCATGTCAGTCTTCGCCTTAATCTTCTCAGCTTCTGACATTTCTAACTTTGAAAGAATTTCAATCGTTTCAATTGTTTCATCTGAAATAATATCTATCATCTGTTTATCCTTCTAACTTATATTATTAATATACACATTATATCAAACTTCTCTACAATGCACCATTAGAAAACTATTTGAAAACTGAAAATAATATTGTATAATCATTTTATCTAAAAGAACGGTTAACTGTAGAAAAGCCATAAGCTTTCTACTCGCAACTAAATACAAAGGAGGGTTGTTCTATGATTGAAAACAGAATCGTAAAATATTATTCCAGAAAGGATCCTAACATCGCTCTAAAGGTGATACCGGGACATTTTGCAACAAACCACTCGCACCTTAACAACTATCTTGACATGACAACAATGAAGACTCGTGCCAACGAAGCAGAACGCATCGCAATTTCCATGAAAGATTACTACAATGTTATGGGAAAACCAATTGACACCATCGTATGCTTAGACGGTTGCGAAGTCATTGGTGCTTTTCTAGCTAACGAGTTAAGCCGAGCCGGAGTATTATCAATGAATGCACACAAAACCATCTATGTAGTAACTCCAGAATTTAATTCTAACGGGCAGATGATTTTTAGAGACAATTTAAAACCTGAAGTTTCAGGAAGAAACGTACTGCTTCTCCTTGCTTCAGCCACAACCGGAAAAACCATCCGTAACAGTATCGAATGTATTCAATATTACGGTGGCACACTGCAGGGTATATCAGCTATATTTAGTGCTGTTGATTCTATAAATGGTCACAGAATTGATGCATTATTCCGTGCAGAAGATATACCTAATTACCATACATACTCCCACCACGAATGTCCTATGTGTCAGAGCGGTGAGCGTGTAGAAGCATTAGTTAATGGTTATGGCTACAGTGTATTATAATAAAACTATTAAGGGAGCTGGCAGATATCCAATAATTTGAATATCATAACAGCTCCCTTTCTCACTCATTATTTAGTTTTCTTATTATTTTTTCTTCCCCAGATTCCATCGTTCTCTAATCTTTTCCAATTAACTCTAAGCACTTTAGGTTTTTTGCCTCGATATTGTTTTTCTTCAACATTGACATATTTATTATTTAATAAATCATCTAATGCCATCTGTATTCTTTCTCTTGAAATCCCATTATGAGTTGCAACATTATCAATAGTTTTACTATAGGTTGCCATTTTTCTACGTTTCTTCAATATATATAATGACTTCAATATTGCATCATAATAATATTGCTGTTCCTGTTTTGTTCTAGGCATTTCCACATAAGAATTTGCAGTTGATTTGAGTTTATTACTCAATGAGTGTTTCACACCATATATTATAACTTTTTTCTTTATATCACGAAGATATTTTACGGCCAGATTAAAATGTGCATCTCCGGTAAATATTATAAATATATCAGGCGTCTTTGGTTCTGCTGCCTTTCTATATATTGCATCTAACATAATAAAATCTGTAAAATCTTTATCTACACCATCTTTCGAACTTGCCGTATGTACTACATTTTTTGATAATTTTTCTAATCTTGATAATTCTTTTTCTATATCGCTTCCATTGAAGTCTCCAAAAAACATTAAACTTTTTACATTATATTCTTCCGTTAATTCTTCATACCACTGCTCTACATTTGGTTTCATTGAAAAAATATTGTTGTATCCATAATACCAATGCTCATAATCAACAAACACTGCTGCATTCTGCTTATCGTTTTTCCTAAAAAATTTAAACATCTGCTTCCTCCTTTCCTCTAAATTTATGCACTCATATTTTCCGTCACCTAAATAATTATAACAAATTTAGAGAATATTGCATTATTTAAATTCTATTTATTAAAAAAACACTTTCATCCTAAATAGCAACATACCTTTCCTTCTTTCATCTCATTGACAAAATTCATGTTGATTCCAAATTTGCCATTAATTTTCATTTCTTGCTCCATGAACATTGATGTTACAGAACATATCTCTATTTTGTCCCCTTTTCTCAACTCATTTCCCTTAAAAACTTTTTTTATTTTACCTTTTTGTGTCGCACACGAATATTGAAATTGGGATTCTTCAATACATTCCACGTCCAAAATAATCGGACTTTCCTCCAATCTGCCCTTCATTATTTCCGCTTGCTTCTTTGCTAAATCATTACTCATAACACCCACAGCAAAATGATTTAAGGGACATTCTTCATCATTCAAATTCTTATACCTACTTTTTAATAAAACCCCTGTACATAATGCTAACGCACTTACAAGCATATATACCAAATGTATAACGTACTTTCATATCAAAATCCTTCATCTTCTTTTAAAATACCCTCCTCCATCACATAAATTTTGTCCGAAAGCATTTTTATATCCTCCTTGCTATGACTAGCAATCAAAATCATTGCACCTCTTTGTTTTTCTTCATCAACTATTTTTCTTATTAATGCTACACCCTCCTCGTCTAATGCATTTGTTGGCTCATCCAACATTAATATATCAGGTTCTTCCATAATTGCCTATGCTATAACAATCCCTAAATTAGGCAAAATTCTCATGTCTTTATGAAGCTGATAATCATCTAATACAGCCTTCCCGGAAGAAATAGTCATCAATCCAGACAGTGCTCGAAATAACATCGTTTTCCCCGATCCATTTCTCCCAACAAATCCATATACCTTTCCACTTTCCAGTTCAAGATTTATATTTTTCAAAACTTCTTTCGAACCTATCTTTTTTGTAATATTTTCAGCAATTAATCTCATAATTCAAATTTCTCCATTTTCATAGCCATTACCTATTGCAAATGCAATTGCCACAGAAAACATTATAATTGTCTGAATACACGCAAACCCCAGTTGTCCACTTATTTTTATTGATATAATGTTTATGGCTGTAGTCGTCCACATTAAATAAAGTGAATAAATAATAATGTGATATAACAATAAAATTATTCTTTTAGCATCTAATTTTATTTTCGAAAAATAACCTATGATTAATATGTTCATACTCGAATAAGCGAATACATATGTTACCGCATGCACATATAATTTTATCAACTCATATATAATCCATTTTCCTCTGCTTAATTCTCTCGAAAAAAAATATATACTTCCACTACAAAAATGTTTATATATGTATGTAGAAAAAATTATCTGAAATACAAATAAAGGTATATATCTGAATGTAAACTGACCTATATATGCTGGATAGCATTCAATTCCGGCATATGAATTTGCCATTACTATTTGTGATAATTCTGTTTCTTTTATGCTCAAAAATCCTGTTTCTAAGCATAAAATTCCAACTATAAAACCTAGCAATATACTTTTTAAGATTTTCACTATAATACATCTTCTTTCTTTACCTTAATCTCTACCAGCATGACAGATACAAAAATTAGCACCAATAAAAAAATCAAATATGCGTAGTAATTTTTATTGTTTGTTGTTTCGAACATTGTCAAAATTGAATTATAATTTACTGAAAATTTTAGTTTTATTACTTTAGAAAATATTGCTTTTCTTTTGCAATAGTTTGCCAATATTCAAATCCTGAAGGGTCACCATTTGGTATATTCCCGGTGCATATTGAACTAATAATTATTTCTATCAAAAACGGAAACGTAAATATTACAAAAGTCGTAAAAAATGTTACCAATATTTTTCCATATAAATAGGACCTTCTTCCAGTTCTACTTTGAATATATACATTCATTCCAGAGCTTTTATCCATAACATACGTGCAAGCTGTTGGTACAACTAAAAGCATCGGATAAAACTGACGCATAAAATATCCCGCCATAGACCAATCTGATAATGTCAACATCTTTTCAAAACTATACATTTGATTTAAATATAACGTATTATAGTTTTTAGAAAAATTTATTCCAATATTTGTAACTACAAAAACCAGTAATACGAGCATTATTACTGCCGTTGATTTACGCCTAAACACGTATGATAACTGCATATTAAATGATTTTTTTAGCATAATTTTTTCCCCGTTCTTCAAAAACCATGTCACAGCCTTTCACATTATAACAATACTGATTAATTTTTCTCTTCATAGTTAAATACCTCCATCATTTCTTTACCTATTAGACACACCAAATGTATAATTTATTGCATTTTATATAATTTTTCCAAAAAAAGATACAGCCTACGGACAAACTCCGTTAGCTGTATCTTTTTTCTAATACTTCTTCCTATTTTGAAATAACTATATAATTTATTCCTTGTACATAATAGACAGAATCATTTCCGACATCTCCACCATAGTTCTTCCAGTGTCCATGGCGGTTTTTTGTATATATCTGTGTGCCTCATTTTCTGACATATTATTTTTTATCATCAAAACTTCCTTAGCCTGATTTACTATAGCCTGTTCTTCTTCTGTACGCTGTCCTGGCTTTCTTTTCTTTTTGTGATTTTTTTCATACAAATTATTTTCCATCAACTCAATGGAATTAAGCAGGTCCCTGACCTTAATTGGCATTTCTAACATGGCTATTCCTGTTTCTTCATCTAACTGTCTTTGCTTTGAAGCTACAAGAATCATTTCAAATCTGCCTTCTATATTTTCATATATTTCAGTATACATCATATCTAAAAATCTGTACCCGCTTATTATAATGCCCTCGCCCAGGTTATCTGCCAAATTTATTGCTTGCGCACCCGTTGTACAATTAGACACCACATCATATCCGCTTCTAACAAGAAGATTTTTTATGGCTATTCCATCTTCGGCATTAGGAAATACTACAATTATTGCTGGCAATGTTTTTCCTCCGAACTACAACGAATCCTTCTTTAGATTCTTCCCAAATATCTGTCAATCTCCCAATCTGTAACCTGTGATGTGTATTCCATCCATTCTTCTTCTTTTGCTTTAATATATTTTCTAAAGACTTCCTCTCCTAGAACATCCTTTACAAAAGTTGATTTTTTCATTTCTTCAATTGCTTCATAGAGATTTTTTGGAAGGTTTTCAATGCCTGCTTCATTTCTTTCTTCATCAGTCATCGAATAAATGTCTCTTTGTACGCTTTCTACGGGTTTTAGTCCGTTTTTTATTCCATACAGACCTGCTGCTAAGCATACTGCAATAGCAAGATATGGATTTGTAGCGCAATCAGGACTTCTAAGCTCTACTCTGGTTCCTAATCCTCTTGCTGCCGGCACTCTTATAAGTGGACTTCTGTTTGTGGCAGACCATGCTATATATGTAGGTGCCTCATATCCCGGAACTAATCTCTTATATGAATTTACGATAGGATTAATTATTGCTGTTATTGAACGCATATGTTTCATCAATCCGGCAATAAAGCTGTACGCCTCCTTACTTAAACCATTTTCGTCATTTTCATCTACAAAAATATTCTCTCCCTCTTTATTAAACAATGACATGTTGATATGCATACCTGAGCCACACATACCATACTTTGGTTTTGGCATAAATGATGCATAAAGGCCATGGCGTTTTGCAATGGTTTTTACTGTAAGCTTGTATGTCATTATTCTATCTGCAGTTTCTAATGCTTCACCATATTTAAAGTCTATTTCGTGCTGAGCTGGTGCTACCTCATGATGTGACGCCTCCACTTCAAAGCCCATTTCTTCTAGATTCAATACCATATCCCTACGTGCATTTTCTCCTAAATCCGTTGGGCCTAAATCGAAATAACTTCCCTTTTCATGACTAATTGTTGTGGGATTTCCATAATCATCTGTGTGAAAAAGGAAAAATTCACATTCCGGGCCAACATTAAATTCATACCCCATATCTGATGCTTCCTTTAAAACCTTCTTCAATATGTATCTTGGATCATTTTCTAACTGGGTACCGTCCGGTTTGTACACATCACAAATCATTCTGGCAACTTTGCCCTGATGCGGTCTAAATGGCAGAATCTCAAATGTATCATAATCCGGATATAAATACATATCCGATTCTTCAATTCTGGCAAATCCCTCGATTGAAGAACCGTCGAACATTATCTTGTTATCTAATGCTTTAGCCAACTGACTCTTAGTAATCGCAACATTTTTTAATGTTCCAAAAAGGTCAGTAAACTGTAATCGTATAAATTCTATGTCCTCAGTTTCCGCCATATTTAATATTTTCTGCTTGGTGTATCCCATTTTTCTCTCCTCTCTTTCACAACAAAATCAGCTATGGATAATTATCTTTCCTTCTAAGTACAAATAATATCAAATCCCACTATTGCCGTCAACAAATTGAAACTTTAGATATTTTTATTCTTTTTATATCTTTTATTTCTTATTTATCTTTCTATTGAATTTAATCCCGATAAAATATAAAATACTTTTATAATTATATGGTAGATAACATGTTTTTATTAAAATAAGGAGAGGTATCTATGGCAAAAAAATTTTATGCAGTTAAAGTCGGAAAAACAACAGGTATTTTTGAAACCTGGGATGAATGTAAAAAAAATGTAGACGGTTATTCTGGTGCAATATATAAAAGTTTTAATACCATTGAAGATGCACATGTTTTTTTGTCAGATATTGATTTTACGAAAAACAATGACTCCATCATTCAAGATACTTTTTGTAAAAAAATCAATTCTAATTCTCCTACTGAAGCCGTAGCATATGTTGATGGTAGTTTTAACATTGACACAGAACAATTTGGCTATGGCGTTGTTTTTTTCCATAACGGTGAGGAAATACATTTATCAGATTCTTTTAACAACAAGGATATGGCGTCTATGAGGAATGTGGCAGGTGAAATCTATGGTTCAATGGCCGCAATGGAATATGCTATCAAGCATGAAATCACTTCGCTTTCAATTTTTTACGACTATATGGGTATTTCAAAATGGTGTACCGGAGAATGGAAAGCTAACAAACCAGGAACTATTGCATACAAAAATTTTTATAACAAAGTAAAAGAACGATTAACTGTTAATTTCCAAAAAGTAAAAGGTCATTCTGGTGATAAATATAATGACTTAGCCGATATACTAGCAAAAAAAGCATGTGGTGTTATTTAACCACATGCTTTTAATTTTTTTATTTCTTTATTTACCATTTCCATTTATTTTTTCAGGAACAACAAATATAAATATTAATGAACTTATCAACAACATAAACGGATATAACAGATTTGGAATAATTTCAAATGCTGAGATTTTATATCCTAATTCTGTAACAACTGAAATTGCTACAAGCATTTGAGCTCCATAAGGTATAATCCCCTGAAAAATACAAGAAAATGTATCCAGTATAGAGGCTGCTTTTTGGGGTGATATATTGTAGTCTTGTGCCATTTCCCTTGCAATCGAATTTGCCATTACTATGGCTACTGTATTGTTAGCTGTAGCTATATCCATTACACCTACTAACAATCCCATACCAAGCTGTCCGCCTTTTTTTCCTTTAAATATTCTCTTAATCAACATTAGTAACGCTTCAAAGCCACCATATTCCTCGATTAGAGCACAGATTGCAGCCACAAGAATTGCTATCATTGCTGTTTCAAACATACCGGAAGCTCCATCTCCCATACTTGCCAACATATCCGTTGCTGCTGTCGCACCTGTTGCGAGCATTATTATCATTCCACTTACAATCCCTAACAACAAAACCACAAAAACATTAATTCCTATAATACCGCCTAAAAGCACCAATAAATAAGGAAGAATCTGTATTAAATTATAATTTCCAATAACTGCTTCTTCCACATTGCTTCCCAGTGTTTTTGCAGATATGATAACCAGTGTTGCAATGGCTGCCGGAAGTGCAATCCAAAAGTTTTGTCTGAATTTATCTTTCATTTCACATCCCTGACCGTTACATGCTGCAATTGTTGTATCAGATATAAAAGACAAATTATCACCAAACATAGCTCCGCCAACAACTGTTCCCACACAAATAGGTATACCAAAAGATGAACTGTTTGCTACTGCAACTGCAATTGGTGTTATCAGTGTAATTGTTCCAACTGAAGTTCCCATTGCCAAAGAAACAAATGCACTCACAATAAACAGTACTATTACTGAAAATTTTGCTGGGACAAATGATAAAACAAAATATGCAACACTTTCAGCACCGCTTCTGCCAACAACTCCTACAAAAACTCCAGCCGCCATAAATATAAGTATCATAGTTATTATGTTTTTATCTCCTACGCCTTTTGCCATAATTTCCAGTTTGCTGTCAAAATTCAATTTCGGATTCTGTATACATGCTACAATCAGAGCTATAAGAAATACGACAACAATAGGTATGCTATAAAATCCCATAGATATATTTAACACATATTCAAATAAAATTCCCAATCCTAAATAAAGTACAAGAAAAACCCCAATAGGCAATAATGCCTTATAATTAGCTTTCTTCATTCTGTTCCTCCGTATATTCCCTGGCAGAATTGCAAGAAAGAATCTCGCTGGCGAGATTCTTTCTTGCAATTCTTATGCGTAATCATACCTTATAAAAAATGTTATTTTATAAGATATTTACTTTTTCTATGCTATAACTTTTTTAACTTTATTGTATATACCTTCTGCATCAAGTCCAAATTCTTTTAACAATTCTACTGCTGGTCCTGAATGTCCATAAACATCATTAACACCGATTTTTGTTACATTTACAGGATATTTTTCACATAGGCAGTCACATACTGCACTGCCTAAACCACCGATAACCGAATGTTCCTCAACAGTTACAACCTTACCTGTTTTCTTTGCTGACTCTACAATAATGTCTTCATCTAAAGGTTTGATCGTATGAATATTGATTACTTCAGCATTAATTCCGTCTGCTTCAAGCATTTTTGCCGCTTCTAATGATGCTGCAACCATAAGACCTGTTGCCACAATTGTAACATCACTGCCTTCTTTCATTTTGACACCTTTTCCTATTTCGAACTTATAATCTTCGTTATTAATAATAGGTGTTGCAAGACGACCAAATCTTAAATATACAGGTCCTTCCATTTCATATGCTGCCTTAACCGCTGCCTTAGCTTCAATATCATCACATGGATTAATAATTGTCATTCCTGGAATTGTACGCATTAATGCAATGTCCTCATTGCACTGATGTGTTGCACCATCTTCACCAACTGAAATTCCTGCATGAGTTGCTCCAATTTTAACATTGAGATGAGGATATCCTACTGTATTTCTAACCTGGTCAAATGCACGTCCTGCCACAAACATGGCAAATGTACTTGCAAAAGGTACTTTTCCGCATGTAGCCATACCTGCTGCCACGCCAACCATATTTGCTTCTGCAATACCACAGTCTATAAATCTTTCAGGAAATGCAGTTTTGAATTTTCCTGATTTTGTTGCTGCTGCAAGGTCTGCATCCAATACAACAAGATTATCATGTTCTTTTCCCAATTCTACTAAAGCATTACCGTAGCTTTCTCTTGTTGCAATTTTCTTTACTTCTGACATAATGCTTCACCTGCTTTCTCTAATTCTTCCATTGCAATATTATACTGTTCTTCATTAGGTGCTGAACCATGCCATGATACCTGATTTTCCATAAATGAAACACCCTTACCTTTTACAGTTTTCATAATAATTGCTGTAGGCATTCCCTTTGTTGCTTTTGCTTCATTTAATGCACTTCTTATTTCATCAAAATTGTGTCCGTCTATTGTAATTACATGGAAATTGAATGCTTCGAATTTTTTATCAAATGGATATGGTGAACATACTTCATCAATTGAACCGTCGATCTGAAGATTATTATTATCTACAATAACAACAAGATTGTCTAATTTCTTGAATCCGGCAAGCATTGACGCCTCCCATACCTGACCTTCTTCACTTTCTCCATCACCTAACATTGTATAAACTCTATAATCTGCATTGTCCATTTTTCCAGCCAATGCCATGCCAACTGCTGCTGATATTCCCTGTCCTAATGAACCCGAAGACATATCCACTCCCGGGATTTTCTTCATATCAGGGTGTCCCTGAAGGTATGATGTAGGTTTTCTTAATGTTTTGATATCTTCTCTTTCAAAGTATCCTTTTTCTGCCAACACACTATAAAGTGCCGGTGCAACATGACCCTTAGACAATACAAATCTGTCTCTGTTAGGAGCTTTTGCTTTCTCAGGTGATACATTCATCTCTTCAAAATACAAAAATGTCATCATATCTGCTGCTGAAAGAGAGCCACCCGGATGTCCTGATTTTGCACTGTAAACTCCTGTCACAATGTCTTTACGTACCTGGTTTGCAATTTTTGCAAGTTGTAAATTTTCCATTTTTACATCCTTTCCTGTGTTAAAAAATAAAGTCTGATTCTTTTAAAATATATAATCCTTCATCATTTTTCTTTGATGAGAATAACCCTGAAATTTTTCTGCCAAACTTCTTGGACTTTAATATTGCATTGTCCACAAGCTGTTCAACCTCCACTTTTCCGATTTTTTTGTTTTCTCCAAAATAATCGTCAACAGCCTTATAAAATGCAAGACTTGCCAATTCATCCATTGCAAATCCCTGCTCATTTGCATAACGTTTTCCGTATTCAACCCATTCCTTTATATCAAATTTCTTTATACGAATAATGTGGTTAAATAGCTGAGACAAACGTGGTGATTCTCTTAAGATTTTTTCCATCTGTTCTGTCTTTCCTTCAAGAATGATGAGCATATCATCTGTAAACATTCCAGAAACATCTACCACTTCACTTAATGTCATCGCGCCTAATTTTTCCGCATTTTCAACAATTAAGTCGCTTCCAAGCAATTTATTAAGTGAATTTCTAAATCCTCGTTTGTTAAGCGCTGATGCATCAATTTTTGCTAGTCGTCTGTTACGTCTTCCACGTTTCTTATTGATTAATTTTATAATTTCAACAGCCAATGAAGTTTTTTCCGTCTTCTCATCTGTAAGGATAACAACATTTCCATCTGTAGACTTTCCATTAGGATTATATTCTGCAATAAGATTTCTTACTACTTCCTGAATATTATCTTCTAATCCTTCAACATTAAAGAAATTCTTGAAAACATTTAATTCTTCATCAGTAACTACAAGTTCAGGTTCGGGGATTTCTCTGTTAGCATTGTTTAAAATAATATTAACTAATTCTCCTTCACTTGTTCTTTCTAATGACTCTTCTTCCTGTTCTTCTTCAATTTCTTCATCATCAGATTTTTCTGCGTCATCAAATGCCGGCTGTTCCCAGTCTGTTCCTGAAATAACTTCTACCTTTACACTCAAATCCTTAATTGAGTCAAGACTTAATGTCTGCTCATCCTGCACAGCATCTAAGTTATCACTTTCACCAATGCTATCAATGATTATATCATCAGATTTTTCATTTTCTGTACTTTTATCATTCACAGCACCGTCTATATTTTCATTTTCTGTGCTTTCATTATTAACAATATCGTCTATATTTTCATTTTCTACAACATCGTCGCATCTATTTTCGTCTGACCGTATATCTTCATTTTCAGATATCTCAGCTTCAACTATCTCATCATCTTTCAAATCCGAATAAATCTCAGCTTCTGGCATATCTAACGCTATCGGTGTCGCAAGGTCTACCTCTAAATCAAGTTCAGGAATAATATCCTTAGGAACTTCTAATTCCAAGTCAATATTTTTAAATTCTACCTTATCTTCTGATATCTCATCTAGATTGATTTCTGTTGTGCTATCCTTTGTATCTGATACTTCCTCATCAGATACTATTTCTTCAACTACCTCTTCCTCAACCATTTCTTTAATATATTCAACATTTTCTTCCGATATTTCTTCTCGGTTGATTTCTGTTGTGCTATCCTTAATGTCTGATATTTCGTCGTTTAGAACTATATCATCAACATTCTCGTCGTTTTCTTTCGGACTTTCTTCTTTCTTTTTTTCTTCATGAGTTATATCAGATTTTATATTTGTCTCTTCTTTTTCAGTTTCTGCTGCCACAGAAGGTATAACCTCGACATTATCTTCATTCCATCTGTCAAGAGTACTTATATTCTTCTCTTTTTTCTCTTTTGTTTCTTTCTTATTTTCTCTTACATTCTCAATTATGCTTACTGCACTATCTACAGTATCTGCTGCAAGGATTCCCCTTGCTTGAAGTTGCTGTAAGATATCTTTCACATCATCTATGTTTAATATGTTTTCATCTTTTGCTTCATTTGAAACTTCTTTATTTGTATTAGCTATTTCAAGCGTATTCAAAGATTCATTTTCAAATATTATATCATTCTCTGATTTTTCTAAGAAATTTTTATAATCAACTTCTAACTTTTCATTTGTCTCATCTGATATTTTTTCATCTGACATAGATTTTTCTTCCTGTTCAGGTTTAGCATCACTGATTCCCGGAATTGTAATTTCCTCAACTTCCTGTGGATGTGTCATTATACTTTGACTGATATTTTTTTTATCATCATTTAATTTATCATCTGCCTCATCTACATCAAAAGCATCAATTTCATCCGAAATCACTTCATCAATTAATTCGTTTTCTAAATTGATTTTTAATTCCTCTGAAAGCTCTTTTCCTTCATTCCACAAGTATGTTTTTGTCTTGGCAGGCGTTTTATCAATGATTTTGTCCATAAATTCCATTTCTGAAACTTCATTCTCTTTTATCTTTTCATCATCATTTGAGCCAAAATTAGTATCACTATATTTTTTCTTCAAATCCGCTGCTTTTGAAACATATTTTCCCTGAGCAAACCATAGGCTTATTTCATTACACATATTTATGCATTTCTCATTTTCTCCCGCAATGCTATACAACTTTGCAAGTTCATAAGCCCATTTTTCTTCCATATCAATATTAACATATTCTTCAAGAATCTTGATTAAATTTTCAACCGGCTTATCTTTAGCTTTTGCCATTTTATATTTCAAAATATATCTTGCTGTATCTCTTGGTGCCATTTCAATAAAGTCCTGATAAAACTCATTTGCCTCATCAAATTCTTTTAACTTAACTGAAACTAAGCACAATCTATAAGCTAACTGTCTTCCGGTATTTGTATTTTCATAAGCCATCAGCAATATTTTTTTTGCCTGTTTGTAATCACCTGTCAATTCATAAGCATCCGCAACAAGACTTAAAAAATTGTTGTCTCTTATTTTCTTTATTTCTAATGACTCTGCAATGTCAACTGCTTTTTCAAAATCATGAGCATGCATTGCATTTTTCAATTCCTCTATTTTTAGGTTCTGCTCGCTCTTGTCCATTTGACTTCCTCATTCCTTCGTCAATTCTAAACTATAACTCTTCCCTGAAGAGCTCTAAGCAATGTAACGTTATCTACATATTCTAGGTCTCCACCTACCGGAACACCGCTTGCTATTCTTGTAACTTTTATTCCTAATGGCTTTATTACCTTAGTAATATACATAGCTGTAGCCTCTCCCTCAACGCTAGAATTTGTGGCAATGATAACTTCGTCCACATCATCCTTCAAGCGTTCAAACAATTCCTTTAGCTTTATATCATTCTGACCTATTCCTGCCATCGGATTAATTGCTCCATGAAGAATATGATAAACTCCTTTGTATTCTCCTACTTTTTCATAGGCTGCCATATCCTTGGTAGTTTCCACAACCATTATTGTCTTATGGTCTCGTTCCCTGCTGCTGCATATCGGACAGACTTCCTGGTCTGTAAGAGTATAACAGCATTTACAATACTTCACATTATTTTTCGCATCGACCATAGATGTTGCCAGACTTTCTACACGTTCCTTTGGCATATCTAGAATATGAAAAGCCAGCCTGCCTGCTGTTTTAGGCCCAATTCCAGGCAATCCTGACAATTCCTCTATTAATTTTGTTATATAACCACTGTAGTAATCCACCAGCTTACCTCTTTCTAGAAAAGTCCACCTAAACCACCTGTGATTTTCGACATTTTCTGTGTTGACATTTCATCCATTTTTCTAATAGCTTCATTTACTGCAGCCATCACTAAATCCTCTAACATTTCAATGTCATCAGGATCAACCACCTCTGGATCTAATTTAATCTTTGTAATTTCTTTCGTTCCTGAAATTGTAACTTCCACAGCATCACCTCCAGATGTTGCTGTATATTCTGAATTTTCCAATTCAGCCTGTGCCTCTTCCATCTGCTTTTGCATCTTCTGTGCCTGCTTCATTATATTGTTCATATTTCCAGGCATTCCTCCCGGAAATCCTCCACGTTTTGCCATTTTAAAAATCCTCCTCATCAATGTCCATATTTATTTTACTTACAACCTCCATATAGTAATCACCAAATGTCTGATTGTTTTCAAGCATAGTCACTTCAACTTTAACCTGCTTTTTTATTTCTTCACTTATTAAAGTGTTAAGCATCTCAATAACTTCCGGCTTTGAACAGCCTTCGTATCCTATTGCGCCGGGATTAAATACTATGAGCAATGTATTTTCTCCCTTTACACTAAATCTTGCATCCTGTAAAAAAGTTTTGTAAGGGTTTGAAATATGTCTTTTTACTGAGCCCCAGTTATCAACTACATACTGAATATCCTCGGGAATTGCCTTGTCAAAAACTTTTTTAGGTTTTGCAGATACAGTCTTATTTTCAGTATCTGCATCTATATTTTTTTGATTTACATTTATAGCAAAGCTGCCGTCTTCTATCTTCTTTTCTATAATAGACATTCTATTATTTAAGGAACTTATATCCTTTTCCATAGCCGGTTTTGCTAACTTAATTAATGCAATTTCTATTAAAACTCGTTTTTGTGATGAATATTTTAATTGTCCTGAAAGTTCTGAAAGAATTCTGATATATCTCATAATCACATCTACACTTACCATCTTAGCCTCTTCCTTTAAGGCTTCTATTCTTTCTGCAGATGCGTCAATAACTTCCATTATTTCGCTGTCATCTGATGTTTTTATAAGCATAAGATTTCGTAAATACCAGATAAAATCATTTACAAATTGTCCAGGCTCCCTGCCCTGCATTATAATCTCATCTAAAATATTAATACTAGTCACTACATCCGAATCTATTACACTCCTTATAAGGCGACTAAATACTTCATTGTCCACAGCTCCTAAAACATCAAGCACATTGTCATATGTTAATTTTTGTCCTAGATAAAATGCAATACACTGGTCTAATAAACTAAGGGCATCACGCATTGAACCATCAGCAGCCTTTGCTACATACCTGATAGCCCTATCCTCCACCTCAATGCCTTCCTTATCCATCAGTTCTTGCAATCTATCTGCTATTGTATCTATAGTGATACGCTTAAAATCGTAACGCTGACATCTTGATAATATAGTTATCGGAATCTTATGTGGTTCAGTTGTAGCCAAAATAAAAATGACATATGCCGGTGGTTCCTCTAACGTCTTTAATAAGGCATTAAAAGCACCTATGGAGAGCATATGCACTTCGTCAATAATGTATACAGTATATTTTCCACTTGATGGAGAATACTGTATTTCATCACGAATCTGCCTGATATTGTCTACACCATTGTTAGAAGCAGCATCTATTTCAATAACATTCATTGCGCTTGCGTTATTAATCCCCTTGCAGGTTTCACAGTCATTGCATGGACTTCCATCAATAGGGTGTTCACAGTTAACCGCTTTTGCAAAAATCTTCGCCACACTGGTCTTACCTGTTCCTCTCGTTCCGCAAAAAAGATATGCGTGTCCTATACGATTAGCATTAATCTGATTTTTTAATGTCTGAACTATATGTTCCTGTCCCTTCACCTGTTCAAATGTGGAAGGTCGGAATTTTCTGTATAATGCTGTATAAGACATAACTTCTCCTTTACTTCTTACGACTTTCGCTTAAAGTGGTAGATTTTTTTCACCACTTTTCTCTTTTTACACCTTTGGAAATCATTATATAATAAATAATTATCTGTTACAAGCAATAAATTTTACCAGATGCCGATTTGCTAATTTCGCTTAACTTACTCATTTTACTTTTATGACAAGTCACAGGGACATAATATAATTTATCTGTGGCTTACTATCAATATAAAACAGCATATAAAAAAGAAGTTCATTTTTGAACTTCTTTTTTAATCCGCGCGATCTGCTTTGTGAATATTCCATAAGCGTTACCTTCACAGTTAACTCGGCTTAGGCTCCCTCATGTCACATGAAATGGTCTGCTTAGTGCTGCTTCATTCCTGACCTGACACGATTCACAGGTTTTCATTGCATAAGACCCAAACGTCAACATCACTTACAAAGGGCAGCCCTACAAAATATACCCGAGGCCGACCATCACCCCTGCTGTAGCGGATTGCAGGTACAGGACGCCGCTATCTTCCCGGCTGCGCGGAAGTGTTATAACATATTTATTACTGACTATTGTCAGTCAGAACTAAAGTATACCCATACATTTTTTCTTTGTCAACAAAGAATTTTTATTTATTTTGTGCTTTTCGAAGATTTCTAAAAAAATCTTTTAACAGGTTACTACATTCCTCTTCCATTATCCCGTTTTCTATTTCAACCTGATGATTAAATCTGTCTACCTGAAGCAAATTCATTATAGAACCGGCACATCCGGCTTTAGGATTCATGCAGCCTATATATACTTTTTTTATTCTTGCCTGAACTATGGCCCCTGCACACATCTGGCAAGGCTCTGTAGTCACATATAATTCACAGTTATCCAAACGCCAATCGTCTACTTTTTTGCTAGCTTTCTTTATGGCATTTAACTCTGCATGAGATAATGTGTTTTTATCAATCATTCGTCGATTATATCCACGACCTATAATTTTTCCTTCATAAACTATTACGCAGCCGATTGGAACCTCACCTATGTGTGCAGCTTTTTTTGCCTGCTTAATAGCTTCTTTCATAAACTTTGTTTTATTTTCCATTTATTCAACCACAACCTCTCATTGCATTTTATTCAAAATATGGTGCGATTGTTTTCCATATAGAATCTGATTCCTGTCCAAGCCTCCAGTATGCAACACCACCAAGTTCATATTTTTTCATCAACTCAAGTCGTGCCTTTACTGATGTTTCATCTTCTAACCAGATGCTTACCGTACTCTCACCTTTCTGATATGATACAAAATTCTGACCTGTTGTCGTATCATATGTAGGTTTTGCTCCTGCTTTTTTATACAAATCCTTTGCTACATCCATTGTAATTGCCTGGCTTGTAAGGAAATAGCTTCCATTTATTTTATCTTCTACATACACGCCATCTTTTGAACTGTTTCCACCTTCCTCATCGCTATTCTCAGGTGTCATTATCCATGCTCTGGTATAAAATGGCATTCCATTAATCACTCTTGAAGCATCTTTTGTCTGCTCAATTGTATCTGTAATTGATTTTTCCGTAAAAGTCATTGAAGCCACAGAACCTGCGCTGTCATCTCCTGCATAATGTTCGTCATAACTCATTACTACAATATAATCTGCCAGCATAGCCTGCTGCTCTCTGTCATAATAGTCAGTTCCTGAAGATGGCGCATAATTGTCTATTGAAAGTACTTTTTTTGCTTTTCGACATTCCACAGAAAGCTCTCTCAAAAACTGTAAATAACTATCAGCTATTTCTTCATTAATAAACTCAAAATCAATATTTATACCATCAAGATTGTAATCTCTAATATTTGCCATTATGTTATTAACAAGATTCTCTCTCTTAGAAGTGTCTGTTAACACTTTTTTTGTATATTCCCTACTTTTTTTATCTTGACTTCCAAAATCATTAACAAGCGCCCAAACATCAAGTCCCATGCCATGTGCCTGTTCAACATAGGTTTCTGATGCTAAAGAACTTAAGTTGCCCTTATTGTCTGATAAAGAATACCATGTCGGTGAAATAACATTAAGACCTTTTGTGTTTTTAACAATATCTGCCAAACCTGAATTTGCACTAAGATTTGAAATTGAATTCCATCCAAGGCTTACTTTTTCATCTAACAAAACATGAGTATATGTATCCTTATCTGACTTGTATTCAACTTTTACAGTCTCGCTGTCTTTTAATTTCTTAGAAGGTACATATCCTATATAGCCATCATCAGTTGCTACCTTAGTCCAGTCTCCACTCACTTCTAAAACAGTTACCTTTGTATTCTTTTTCAAAGTAGTAACAATAAGATTAAGATAATCCTGTTTCGTACGCATTTCAATGTTCTTACTTACAGTCATCTGTTCTTTGTCTCTTGATGTATAGTCTAAAACAACAATCGCAAGATCTATATCCTTTTCTTTAACAATCTTATAATTAAAATCAACAAACTTTTTAACGAATTCAAGATTTACATAACACTTATTATCTTCTATGAAAGAAATAACATAATCCATTTCTTCTGTTTCATTAATTGTGTTATTTCCTATTTTTGTTTTATATATTTTTGTAGCGTCTGTAAATATAAGCAGTTCGTTCTTACTATCTTCATAAAATCTTTTATCAATATATTGAGCCACAGTGTCTATGCTTAGATATGCATAATCATCTTTTATTATAGCAAATTCCTTTGCATACTCGTCTTCTAATGCTACTGCTGCTATTGTCCCCTCTGTTTCAATTGTATAATTCTTATCATTGCCATCTTCATCTTCATAGGTTAGTCCCATATACCATTTCAAATCTACATGACCTTTATTTGTTTTTATAAACATGTCACAACCTGTTGTCATAAGAATCGTTATAATCAGGGTTGCAACTATCAATAATCTTTCAATAATTTTTTTCAATTCGTCCTACCTCCACTGAGTAATTCTACGGTATATGATAACACATCAAAAACAAAAGAGCCATAAAATTATGACTCTTTCTCACATTATTGGGGAAACTCCGTAATAATATATTCTGTTTTAACTAAATAGGCGGTCAATGCCTCTGTGATATATATTAATCAAAACAGTTATTATTAGTATGACATTTCCTCTTTGTATATTATCTTAATACGTATTATACTCTTATTGATTGTGTTTTTCAACAATTTTCAGCTTTACTTTATATGTTTTATACTTTATTAATCAATTTCTATATTTTCAAACTCTAAATTTTCCCCCCGAAAAATTTATCTTCCAATCATTGCTAATCATGTAATTAACAAACTCTTGTGGTAGCTTTAGTTTATAGTTTTTCACATAATAGCTCAATTCTTCTGGCCATATCCATTTACCATCTGTATATAGACTCGGCGTTGCTATAATACCATTATTCGAATCTATAATATCTTCAACACCACCTGGAGATATAACTATAAGAATTCCACTCTCGAGATACTTGCATATCTTCAAAATCATATCATTCCCTTGCTTATCAACGTTATCAAATATGGAATCGTCTGTTTCTCTACCACTTGACATTTCTCTATAAAAACCTATTCTCTTATATTTCATTACATGCCTCACTTCCTCTTTTTATAAGGATAATAGTCAATCCATTGGAACATTCTTCTTGCCATTTTCTACGGCAGACAAAAAGATAATGATGCACCTAGTACTCTTGCCATATCCCCCATCACTTCATGATTTTTAATTCTCAATATTCTTACATATTCTCCAAATTTCGTATATGACGTAACTACCCTCCTCATTGCACATATTATGATTAACCTCTTATATTTTCATTTTTTAACCTAGTTTAGGTTAACTGTCAAGATGTTATATCTTCTTTTTCTTATTATCTTCTAATTTTCAAAATATTGTAATATTTTAGACATTTTTATCGTATATATATTATATTAAAAATAATTTTTTATAATTGTTCGGATTGGAAATTCAATTTTGCCAATCAAGCAGATTAAACAGAATTTTTTGTAATATTTTACAATTTTATTAACTTTACACTATTTGATATATTGGATATACTATTAATGAGAATGATTTTTTATTCTTATATACGAATCTAATAACAGCGAGGTGATTTTTATGAAAATTGAAAAAATCAATGACAATCAGATTCGTTGCACTCTAAGTAAGGAAGATTTAGCCGACCGCAATATAAAATTAAGCGAATTAGCTTATGGCACCGGAAAAACACGAGAGCTTTTTCAGGATATGATGCAGCAGGCTAATGAAGATTTTGGTTTTGAAGTCAATGATATCCCACTGATGGTAGAGGCAATACCTGTTTCGCCGGAAACAATCGTCCTTGTCATTACAAAAGTAGACAATCCATCACAGACTGAAGAACATCTATCAAAATTCTTTTCTAAGGAAATGAAAGAAGGACTTCTTTCTCATCTAGAAGATATTGAAATGAATCTTACTGATTTTGAGGAAATTGATAACGATATGGAAGCCCAAAAAACGGATGCTTCCTCTGATGATAAGAATGAAGACAATGAAAATTCTATATTGTACAGCACTTATATATTTGATAATTTGAGCCAGATAATTACTGTTTCAAAGATTCTTTTACCTCTGTTTGAAGGTGAAAGTTCAGTTTACAAGTCTCCTTTTAATGATAAATATTATCTATCATTATGTATGGCATCTATTGATGATAATCGCATCAATCGCATATTCAGTACCTTAACGGAACATGGGGTACGCGAAAACCCATCTTATGCCAAGGAGTTCTTCTACCTAGAACACTTTGACGAAATCATTCCAACCGAGGCAATCGAAACACTAGCTCAGTTATAAATATATAACTATGCAAAAAGGTTCTGTCAGGAGCCTTTTTGTTTTATTAAGAACATAAAATAACAATTCCTATAATAAAAGCCATGGGACATATAAGCCTGTACCTGACACACTATTGTCAGATACAGACTTATATGTTCCATGGCTTTTTACTATTTTTTACTTTGCTGCCTCGTACATTAAAATGGCTGTTGCAACTGCTGCATTTAAAGATTCAACTTTGCCACTCATTGGTATTTTTATAAGCTTGTCGGCTCTTTTAGAAATATCATCGCTTAGGCCATTCGCCTCATTGCCTATTAGCAAGGCACAGTGACTATCAAGACCATTTGAATTATACACCTCACCTTTTAGATGTGCTGCATAAGTAGTTATACCATTTTCTTTTAGCTTATCAACTGCTGTTCCTAAGTCATCCACAATAGCAAAAGGTACTCTGAATATAGAACCCATTGTTGAACGGATTACTTTTGGATTGTAAATATCAGCACTATCATTGCTCATTATAATTCCTGATATACCTGCTGCCTCTCCTGTTCTGACAATTGTTCCCATATTTCCAGGGTCTTGAAGCCTGTCTAGAACTACGATGCAGCTTTTGTCCTTGCTCCTATGATTTATTATGTAATCTACACTATAGGATTTCTGCTTGACAATAGCAGCAATACCCTGTGGCGTAACAGTGTCTGAAATCTTTTTATAAACAAAATCACTTACAGTAACATATTTCACTCCATCTAAAATTTTACTGTTTTCCTTTAAAAAAGTTTCTGAAACATAAACACCTTCTAAGTCTTCTTTTGGAATTTCTACAAACATTTTTTTGCCTTCTACAAAAAATGTTCCTGATGCTTTTCTAGTCCTTGCTTTTTCTTTTATTTGAATCAGTTTCTTTATCTGTTCATTAGATGTTGATGTAATAACCATTTTATTTCCCCTTAAACAATTAACTTAACAAAATCCTGTCCGTATATATTCTTCAGCTGTTCTACAAAGTTGTTGTCTGCATCTACCCTATATTCTATAGGTAATGCTTTTCTCTGGCGTTCCTTTGCCAAAGCTATCATAACTTTGTCTCCACCTCTATGTTCCTGCAACAGCTTAAGCAATTCCTGCTCCTTTTCTATATACTCATTTTTGTCTTTGAAAGCTATCCAAAGCTCAGATGGTACATTGTCAAAGGTCACAATACTGTTTGCAAGGACTTTGCCATCATCATTTTCTTCAATTTTTGCCGTACCATTCACAAATACTTTATTCCCTTCTTCAAGTACTGCTCTGTTTCTCTCAAACTGACGTGGAAATACTATAATTTCTATGTTTCCAACCAAATCTTCTAAGGTCATAAATGCCATCTGTTGTCCGGTTCGTGTATATTTGTGTGTAATGGATGTAATTAATCCACCCACCTGAACTTGCGCTTTGTCCTGAATTTTTGATTCCTCATCTTCTTCGGTCTGTATAAAATCAATGGACATATTTGTAATATGCTTTCGCCATTTTTCCTCCTGAGCCTGAAGCGGATGTCCACTTGCATAAATTCCTATTACTTCTTTTTCATAAGCAAGTTTTTCATCATCGGAATACTCTCCAACATCAGGCATCTTTATCTTATAGGTCTCCTTTGTACTTTCATCTGCCATATCAAAAATAGACATCTGTCCCTCTAAGCTGTCCTTTGTATCCTTCAATACACCATCTAATATTTGAGAATACACTATCATCATTTGCTTTCTTGTTGCATTTAAGGAGTCAAAAGCTCCTGCTTTTATGAAGTTTTCAATTGCTCTTTTATTTACTAATCCTGCAGTTCTAGTAATGAAATCTTCTAAATCCTTGAATTTTCCATGATTTTCTCTTTCTTCTACAATGTTATCAATAACATTTTTTCCAACATTTTTTATTGCAGTAAGACCATATCTTATGCTATTTCCCTTAGCAGAAAATCCACTTTCCCCCTCGTTAATATCAGGTGGCAATATTTCAATTCCCATAGAACGACATGAATAAACATATTCTGCTATTTTCCCGGACACATCCATAACAGATGTAAGCATAGCTGCCATAAATTCTGATGCATAGTAATATTTTAAATAAGCTGTCTGATACGCAACAACGCCATATGCTGCCGCATGGGATTTATTAAATGCGTACTTTGCAAAATCAATCATTTCATCATAGATTTTGTTTGCAATTTCTTCACTTATGCCATTTTTTATACAGCCATTAACACCTTCTTCTTCATTTCCATACACGAAGCTCTGACGTTCTTTTTCCATTACAGCCTGTTTTTTCTTTGACATTGCTCTACGCAAGAGGTCACTTCTTCCAAGAGAATATCCTGCCAAATCTCTAACAATCTGCATAACCTGTTCCTGATAAACTATACATCCATAGGTTGATTCAAGAATAGGTTTTAGTTGTGGACAGTCATAGACTACACTTTCTCTATTATTTTTTCCCTCTAAATATTTTGGAATAAAATCCATTGGTCCAGGACGATACAAAGCGATACCAGCTATAATATCTTCTAGACTTTGAGGTTTAAGTTCCTTCATAAAGTTTTTCATTCCGGTGCTTTCAAGCTGAAATATCCCCTCAGTATTACCTGTTCCTATATATTCTAAAACTTTCTTATCATTATAATCAATTTTCATCAAATCAATTTTTACGCCACGATTCTTCTCAATAAATCTTTGAGCATTTTGGATAACAGTAAGATTGCGAAGTCCTAAAAAGTCCATTTTCAATAGACCAAGTTCCTCTAGTGTAGTCATAATATACTGAGTTGTGACAGAACCATCTGCTGCCCTTGAAAGTGGCACATATTCATCTACAGGCTTTCCGCAAATAACTACACCAGCCGCATGCATAGATGCATGTCTTGGTAGTCCCTCTAACCTTCTTGACATATCTATAAGATATTTAACTTGTCCATCACTTTCATACAAATCTCTTAATTCTTTATTTTGTTTTAATGCACCATCTAGGGTAATGTTTAGTTCATTTGGAATCATCTTGGCTATTTCGTCACATTGTGCATAAGGCATATCAAGAACACGTCCGACATCTCTTATCACACCTTTTGCTTTTAATGTACCAAAGGTTACAATTTGAGCAACATGATCCTTACCATATTTTCTTCCAACATAATCAATAACTTCCTGACGTCTTTCAATACAAAAATCGACGTCTATATCGGGCATAGATACTCGCTCAGGATTAAGAAATCTCTCAAAGAGCAGACTATATCTCATAGGCTCTATATCCGTTATCTCAAGACAATACGAGACAATACTTCCTGCCGCCGAACCTCGTCCCGGCCCTACAGCAATGCCATTAGATTTAGCATAGTGAATAAAATCCCAAACAATGAGAAAATATTCGACATATCCCATATTTTTTATGGTATTTAATTCGTAACTAAGTCTTTCCTCTAGCTCTTCTTTTGAATAATGACAATTTTCATCAAGTTCTCCCCTAAAAACCGGATATCTTGTATGCAGACCATTCTTACACAATTCTACAAGATACGTCCATGGTGTGTAACCGTCCGGTACAGGAAAACTAGGAAGCTTTGTTACACCAAATTCAAATGTAACATTACATCTGTCTGCAATTTTTTGAGTATTTTCAAGTGCCTGTGGAGCATACCTAAACAGATTAAGCATTTCCTCTGGTGATTTCAAATAATACTGACCACCCTCATAACGCATTCTGTCTTCGTCAGCCTTTTTCTTTCCCGTCTGAATACAAAGAAGAATGTCATGTGCCTCCACATCATCTGCAAAAGTATAATGAACGTCATTAGTACAAACCAAATCTATTCCTAATTCCTCACTCAATCTCATTAATTGCTGATTAACAGTTGCCTGTTCAGCAATTCCATGATCCTGCATTTCAAGAAAATAATTGCCCTTTCCAAATATGCTCTCATATCTTAAAGCTGTCTGTTTTCCTTTTTCGTAATCACCTCTTGCCAAATGCTTTTGGACTTCACCTGCAAGACAAGCACTTAAACAGATAATGCCTTCATGAAATTGTTCTAAAACTTCATAATCTACTCGTGGTTTATAATAAAATCCTTCCACAAACCCTTTTGACACGATTTTGCAAAGATTTTCGTAACCCTTATTATTTTCTGCAAGCAAAATCAAGTGATAATATCTTTCCTCATTCTCACTTAACTCCTTATTAAAACGTGAACCTGGTGCAACATATACTTCACAGCCGATTATAGGCTTTATTCCATTTTCTAAAGCTGCTCTGTAAAAATCGATACAGCCATACATAACCCCATGGTCTGTTATGGCAAGACTGTTCATTCCAAGTTCTTTTGCTCTTTTTGTAATTTCTTTTATTTTACTTGATCCGTCCAACAAACTATACTCTGTATGGACATGCAAATGTGCAAAATTCATATTATGTTTCCCTTCAGTAACAGACATCTTTTAATGCCTTGCTTTCTGTTTTATAGTTATATGACTTCTAATCTTCTATAATTAATTCTACCGGACAATGATCTGAACCCAGAATATCGCTGTGTATGTCCGCACTTTTAAGCTTGTCTTTAAGCGTTTCCGACACAATAAAGTAGTCAATACGCCACCCTGCATTCTTTTCTCTTGCCTTAAATCTATATGACCACCAGCTATATCGGCCTTCCACCTTAGGATAGAAATATCTGAAAGTGTCAACAAACCCATCTTCCAATAATGCTGTCATCTTTCCTCTTTCTTCATCCGTAAAACCTGCATTTTTTCTATTAGTCTTAGGATTTTTAAGGTCAATCTCCTTATGGGCCACATTTAAATCTCCACATAAAATAACCGGCTTATTCTTTTCTAATTCTTTAAGATATGCCTTAAAGTCATCCTCCCATTGCATTCTGTAATCTAATCTTTTTAGCTCATTCTGAGAATTTGGTGTGTAACATGTAATCATATAAAAGTCATCAAATTCTAAAGTTATAACACGCCCCTCATGGTCATGCTCCTCTATTCCAATTCCATAACTAACACATATAGGTTCCTTCTTAGTAAAAATAGCCGTTCCTGAATATCCTTTCTTTTCAGCATAATTCCAATACTGATAATATCCTGGCATATCAAGTTCAAGCTGACCTTCCTGCATCTTTGATTCCTGAATACAAAAAATATCAGCATCTATCTCATTAAAAAAATCCATAAACCCTTTTGTAACACAGGCACGAATACCATTTACGTTCCACGAAATCAATTTCATATCTATATCTCCTAAACATATTTCTACATAAAATAAACCTTTTACAATATTCCAAGTATACCATAAAACGCCCACAATATAAACAAACTTGTAAGCATAACATTAAACATTAAATTTAAAATGTTATATATTAGGCCTCCGCTTGCCATAGATATTTATGGCAACTAGAGTCCTAAAAATCTAATATAAAAAATCCTTTCTGTTGGTCATAGCCAATAGAAAGGATTTTTTATTAATTAGCTGTTAAGTACTCTGCTATTGCATCTACTGCATTCTGTTCATCATCACCTTCTGCAGAAACCTTTACATTGTCTCCGGCAAGAAGTCCTAATGCCATCATTCCCATAATAGATTTAGCATTTACTTTTGTAGCTCCATTTTCTATATATATGCTACTGTTAAACTGGCTAGCTAATTGTACACATTTAGCTACCGGACTGGCATCTGAAGCCTGCTTAATATCAATTGTTACGTCCTTTGTTGTCATTATAACCTTTCCTCCTTAGGGGTTTCCCTTTAATTCATCTGCGATCTGGCAAATTTTTCTTAATCTGTGATTTACCCCTGATTTTCCAAGGGGTGGTTCAAGCATCTGCCCTAATTCCTGCAAAGATGCATCAGGATTTTCTATTCGCAATATTGCTATATCCTGAAGTTTATAAGGCAGATATTTCAACCCGGCTTTTTCGATAATATAATTAATATCATCTATTTGTCTGCACGCAGTTGTCACAGTCTTTTTGATGTTGGCAGTCTCACAATTAACCTGCCTGTTGTAATAATTACTCATACCTTTCAAAATACGTATGTTTTCCATCTCCATCAAGGCGACAGGAGCTTCCATTACATTTAAAACATCAACTATTCCTTCGCCTTCTTTGATATATACCACAAAATGACCTTTTCTTGCAACTGTTTTCGCATCAATATTAAATTTATTGAGCAATTTTATTAATTGTTCTGCTTTTTTTTCATTGTTGCATTTTATTTCGAAGTGATATGAAGTATTAGGATCGCTTATAGATCCTGCTGCCATAAATGCCCCTCTTATAAATGCTCTTTTGCAACAATCTTTCATTATCACAACATTGTTTGTAACTGACAGATTTTCTCCTATTTGTCCCAGCATATCAATCAACTTTGTTGCTTCTAATATTTTTATTGCCTGATCGTGATTCTTTACGGTAATAGTATATGTCTCAGCATTTTTTGAATATGCATTCTTTTTTACCACAATATCTGTATCTATATGAAATGTTTTCCATATCAGTTTTTTATATTTTTCGGCTGTTGATTCAGTTTCAGTCCTTACTCTTATTCCATACCTTTCATCTACATCGATAAGAATACTGCCACACATTGAAATTATAGCCGCTATTTCTGCTATTCTGCAATGTGCTCCATTGCTTATGTGGTCTGCTAATTCCCTTTTAACTTTTCTTGAAAAACTCAAATTTTGTTCCATTTTGCAATTTTTACCTGTCTATGTCACGATGAGATATACGCAATCCATATGTTGCCTCTGAGCTGTTTAATTCATTATATAATTCATTAGCAACCGTAACCGACCTATGATGCCCTCCTGTACAACCAATTCCAATAACTAACTGATTTTTTCCTTCTTCAATATAATTTGGTATAAGAAAATGTATCATATTCAAAAGTTTCGTCATAAATTCCTCTGTAATCTTAGAACTCATCACAAACTCCTGAACTTCCTTTTGATTTCCTGTTTTATTTTTTAATTCAGGTACATAATAAGGATTAGGTAAAAATCTCACATCAAAAACCAAATCACAATCCACCGGAATACCATATTTAAATCCAAAAGACATTATTGTAACAAACAGACTTCTATATTCTCTGTTTAGTACAAATATTTTTTCTATTTCTCCTCTTAATTCCTTAACCAAAAGATTGCTTGTATTTATTATGTAATCAGCCTTCTTTCTTAAAAAATCAAGTTTTTGTCTTTCTTCGTTTATTTCATTCTCTACACTGTCTCTATCACCCATCGGATGACTTCTTCTTGTTTCTTTAAATCTTTTTATTAAAGTGTTATTTTCACAATCTAAGAACAAAATCTCATAATTTTGTTCTTTGTCCTTCATATTTTGCAATACATCTGTTATTTTTTCAAGGTTCTTTCCACTTCTTATGTCAACACCTATTGCGACCTTATTTTTTCCATCATGCTGACTAAACAATATATCTGCAAAATTTTCTATCAGGTCTATCGGAAGGTTGTCTACACAATAATATCCATTATCCTCAAAAATCTTAAGGGCAGTAATTTTTCCTGCCCCTGACATTCCTGTTACTATTACAAATCGCATTTGCGCTCCTTACTATAGCAGATTATTTTAAATAATTCTAACCTCTGGTTCAAGATTTACGTCAAACTTTTCCTTTACTATTTTTTGTACATCATTGATTAGATTAAGCACATCTGTAGCTGTTGCATTATCATAATTTATTACAAACCCACAATGTTTTTCTGATACCATTGCTCCACCTACTCTATATCCTCTTAACCCGGCATCATCTATCAGTTTTCCAGCAAAATATCCCTCTGGCCTTTTAAACGTACTGCCTGCACTTGGATATTCTAATGGCTGACTTGCCTTTCTTTTTTGCATAAACATCTGCATGATCATGCTTATATCATCTGAATAGCCTATGTTTAAGCCGATTCTTACTTGAAGTACTATATATCCTTTTTTTTCAATGATACTTGTTCTGTATCCCATTTCAAGATGGGAAGCATCCAAGGTTATAACTTCACCGTTTTCATCTAGTACCTTAACCCATTTTAGTACATCTTTCATTTCTCCACCATAAGCTCCTGCATTCATCATTACAGCGCCGCCTATGTTTCCGGGTATTCCATGAGCAAATTCAAAACCACCCAAATCATTTTCCATAGCCGTTAGTGCTACAGTTGATAATTTTGCTCCTGCATCTGCAACTATATCTTCACCAACAACATCAACATAGCTGATTCTTGAATTCACTTCAATTATTACACCCTTATAGCCTTCATCTCTTACTAAAAGATTACTTCCATTTCCTATAACTAAATAATCTATGCTATTTTCTCTGCAGTTTTTTATTACTGCAACTAATTCATCTACGCTTCCCGGAATTACAAATAGTTCTGCATATCCGCCACATCTAAACGTGCAGTGAGTTGCCATATTTTCATTCTCTTTAACATAGTTTTCGCCTACTATTTCTTTTATTTTGCCTATGAATTCGTTATTCATTGAATCCTCCTAAACACTGAAGTCGCTTTTATGCTATAAGTGCTGCTGCACCATAAATTCCGGCATCATTACCCAACTGTGCAAGAACAATCTTAGCCTCACTGCATGCCTGGAATATATCTTCTACATATACCTTTGACACACCATCTACAAGATACTGTCCTGCCTTGCTTACTCCTCCGCCTATTATAAATGCCTGAGGATTTACAACTATGGCAATACAAGCCATGGCTTTTCCTAAATATGTACTCATCTGTGACACAACTTCCACAGCACCGTTATCTCCCTGCTTTGCAAGATCAAAAATATCCTTCGCTGTAATATTCTCTCCAAATTCTGACATTCTTGTTTCGTTCTCGGATTTTTCCATATATCTTTTTGCCAATCTTACTACTCCTGTTGCAGAAGCATACTGTTCAAGACATCCGCTACATCCGCAATTACAACTTAATTCTTCATTATCTTCTACATGCATATGTCCGATTTCTCCGGCTGCTCCATTATATCCCGTAATAATTTTTCCACCGATAACAACGCCGCCTCCTACACCTGTTCCTAATGTAATCATTACAACATTGTCAAAATCTTTTCCGCCACCTTTCCATGCTTCACCAAGGGCCGCAACATTTGCATCATTTGCAGCTTTTACGTTGATTCCATGGAACATTTCTGACATTTTTTCTGCAACATTAAATCTTCCCCATCCAAGATTAACACACTGCAAAACCGTTCCGTCATCCAATACAGGACCCGGAAGTCCGATTCCGATGCCTTTAACCTCATCAACACTTATTGACTTTTCCTGAAGCTTTTCATCAAGTGATTTGCATATATCCGACAATATATATTCACCCTTGTTCTCTTTTCTTGTTACTATTTCCCATTTGTCTAACAATTCACCTTCTACTGTAAAAAGTCCTAATTTTACTGTTGTTCCTCCAACATCTACTCCAAAACAATATTTTTTCACAACTAGCCTCCTAATTTATTCATCATCATTTTTTTTCATAATATTATCTGTTACACGCTTATATAATTCCTTTGCCGCATTGTAACCCATCTTCTTTTGTCTATGGTTAACTGAGGCAGATTCTACAATTACAGCCACGTTTCTGCCCGGTCTTATTGGAATTGAGTAACATACAACCTCATTTCCAAGGAATTCTGTATAATTATCTTCAATACCTAATCTGTCATATTCTCTTTCTCTATCCCATTCCTCTAACTTGATAACCATATCAATATTAGCTGTATCAAGAATACTTTCGACACCAAACAATGCTTTTACATCAATAATTCCGATACCTCTTAATTCAATAAAATGCTTTGTAATCTCAGGTGATGTTCCTATTAATGTTTCATCACTTACTTTTCTAATTTCTACAACATCATCTGTTACAAGTCTGTGTCCACGTTTTATTAATTCAAGAGCTGCCTCGCTTTTTCCGATACCGCTCTCACCCATAATCAAAACACCTTCACCATAAACATCTACCAAAACTCCATGTATTGTAATGCAAGGTGCAAGCTGTACCTTTAACCATCTCGTTAATTCAGCATAAAATCTAGAAGTTGCCCACTCTGTCATGAATACAGGAACATTATGTTTTTTTGCTGCTTCTAACAAATCATCATCTGCTTTATGCTCTCTACACAAAATAAGACATGGTATGCCGCTACTCATTAATTTTTCATATACCCACAATCTGTTCTGTCTTTCCATGCTGTCTAGGAATGCATATTCTACATTTCCTAAAATTTGAACTCTTTCTTTGTCAAAATGCTCAAAAAATCCTGCCAACTGCAATGCTGGTCTGTTAACCTCCGGTGTACTGATAAAAATTTTATCCGTATCAATTTCAGGGGTGTAATTCACCAGATTATAATTTTCAACGATTTTTGTAAATTTAATCTTTTCCATGGCAACTCCTTTCACTTAATCGTCCAAAAGTCTAATTAACATTATTTTAACATTACGCTAATTTTTTGTATAGTTAAATTATTAGACATTTTAAACACTTTTTTAAATTTCTAAAAAGTGTCTATATTTTTCAACTTCCGCTCCTTTTTAATAGTCTTAAACAATTAATTCTTATATTGTCTCTTTCTAAAAAAATAATCTTTTTATTTGCACTTACAACTTTAGTGAAAAAATTTATATATATCCTTTGCCACTTTCTCATTTATACCCTGTGTATTTTCCAGTTCATCTAATGTAGCCTGCCTTATGCCTTCAATTGTTTTAAATTCTTTCATGAGTATTTTTCTCCTCGCAGGTCCCACTCCCGGAATGTCATCTAGAATAGAATGTACCTGTTTTTTATTTCTAAGGCTTCTATGATATTCAATTGCAAATCTATGAGTTTCATCTTGCATTCTTGTTATTAACTTAAAACCTTCCGAATGTGTAGATATAGGAATTTCCACATTATTATAATATAAACCTCTGGTTCTATGATTATCATCCTTTACCATACCACAAACCGGAATATCTAATTTAAGAGCATCTAACACTTCCAATGCTACGTTAACCTGACCTTTTCCGCCATCCATCATAATTACATCCGGAAATTTGCTGAAACTTCCAAGTTCATAGTCTTTATCTTCCATATCTAATTTTTTACGTTCTTCTAGTCCATGAGTAAATCTTCTTGTAAGAACTTCTCTCATGCTGGCATAATCATCAGGTCCTTTTACTGATTTTATTCTAAATTTTCTATAGTTATTTCTCTTTGGCCTTCCGTCTTCATAAACAATCATAGATGCAACCGATTCATAACCGTTAGTATTTGAAATATCGTAGGCCTCCATTCTATGAATTCCTTTAATCCCCGTAAGTTCCTCTATCTCCTCTACGGCTCCTGTTGTCTTTTTTTGTTCACGTCTATATTTTTCTTTGTTTTGCTCTAACAGATTTCTGGCATTTTTTGAGGCAAGCTCTACTAGCTTTTCTTTCTGTCCTTTTTTAGGATTTACAATTCTAACTGTATAATTCTGATTTCTGCTTAGTAATTTTGATAAAAGTTCTGGCTCATCAACCTCTTCTTGAACTAATAATTCCTTCGGTATAAACGGCGTTCCAATATAATACTGTTTTATAAAACTTGTCAAAATATCTGTCCCACCATCTCCCGGTGCTGTTGTCAGATAAAAATGTTCTCTTCCTATAAGTTTCCCATTTCTAACAAAAAACACCTGAACTACTGCATCATTTCCTTCCTCGGCATATGCGATAACATCTCTATCCTCAAACTGATGAGTTGTTATTTTCTGATTTCCCGCTACATGATTTATGCTATTTATCAAATCTCTACATTCCATAGCTTTTTCAAAATCAAGATTTGCCGATGCTTCCTTCATTTGCCTCTCTAAATCTTTAAGAGTTTCTGTATAATTGCCCTCCAAAAATTTAATGGCTTTTTTTATATTTTCTCTGTAACCTTTTTTTGAAATATAACCCTGACAGGCGCCTTCACACTGACCTATATGATAATAAAGACAAGGTCTTCCATTAATCTTTGGAATTTGTTTATGTTCATTATCTGCCGTATATGTGTCATCTGTTATTATGGATTTGTTGCAGCTTCTTATTTTATACATTTTTTGAAGCAAATCGATTGTATCCTTTACAGCAGTACTGCTTGTGAAAGGTCCAAAATATTTATTATTATCTTTCTTCATCCTACGGGCCATTATTATTCTCGGATAATCTTCACTGACGGTAATCATTACATATGGATAAGTTTTGTCATCCATAAGCATTGTATTATATTTTGGACGATATTCTTTTATCAGATTACATTCTAATATTAAAGCTTCTAATTCAGAATCGGTAAGTATATATTCAAATCTTTTAATATTTGAAACCATAGACTCAATTTTCTGACTTTTTTTTGTGCTTTGTCTAAAATAAGAACTCACACGTCTTTTTAGATTTATTGCTTTTCCTACATAAATAACGTTATCACGCTTATCATGCATCAGATACACACCCGGAGTCGATGGCATTTTTTTTAGTTCTTCCGAAAAATTAAATTCACCCATAATATTTTCTCATATCCTACTACATAGATTTAACCAGCCCTCTTATGAGAGCTGGTTATGACATTTTTTATAAATTATTCATCCTGATTTGTCGCAGATTCTTCCTTGCTGCATTTATTATAAATTTCCATAAATTCTTTTCCTGTAATTGTTTCTTTTTCATACAGGAACTTTGCAATTTTGTCCAACTTATCACGATTTTCTGTAAGAAGTTTTTTAGCCTCTTCATATTTTTCTTTGAGAAGAAGTTTAACTTCTTCCTCAATCTGAGTTGCAGTCTTATCACTGCAGTTAAGGCTTGTTCTATTTCCTAAATATGGATTTTCAACCTGTTCTAGACTCATTAAACCGAATTTTTCTGACATACCATATTGAGCAATCATTGAACGTGCTATCTTGGTAGCCTTTTCCATATCGTTAGAAGCGCCTGTTGTGACTGAATCGAACACTATCTCTTCTGCTGCTCTACCGGCAAGGAATGTTACAATTCTTGCATCTAATTCATCTTTTGACATCAGATATTTTTCTTCTTCCGGTGCCTGAATAACATAACCTAATGAACCCATAGTTCTTGGTACAATTGTAATTTTCTGAACAGGCTCTGAGTTTTTCTGAATTGCAGCCACTAAAGCATGACCAACTTCATGATATGCTACGATTTTCTTTTCTTCCTTGCTAAGGATTCTATCTTTCTTTTCCTTACCTGCGATAACAACTTCCACAGCTTCCATAAGATCTGCCTGAGAAATAGCCTTTCTTCCGCATTTGACAGCATTAATTGCAGCTTCATTAACCATATTCGCAAGATCAGAGCCTACAGCTCCACTTGTAATATTTGCAATTGCATCAAAATCAACTGTCTCATCTAGTTTAACATCTTTAGAATGTACTTTTAGTGTTTCAACTCTGCCCTTAAAATCCGGAGCATCGACTATAACTCGTCTGTCAAAACGTCCCGGTCTTAAAAGTGCCGGATCAAGAACTTCCGGTCTGTTGGTTGCAGCAAGAATCAAAATACCCTTCGATGTATCAAAACCATCCATCTCTGCAAGCAATGCATTCAATGTCTGTTCTCTCTCATCATTTCCACCGCCATATCTTGAATCTCTACTTTTTCCAATCGAGTCAATTTCATCAATAAATACGATACATGGTGCATTTTGTTCAGCCTGCTTGAACAAATCTCTTACTCTTGATGCACCTACACCTACGAACATTTCCACAAAATCCGAGCCAGACAATGAGAAAAATGGCACTTTCGCCTCTCCTGCTACAGCTTTTGCTAATAATGTTTTACCTGTTCCCGGTGGTCCAACGAGCAATGCTCCCTTTGGAAGCTTTGCTCCAATTTCTGTATATTTACCAGGATTGTGAAGAAAATCAACCAATTCCACAACGGATTCCTTCGCTTCTTCCTGTCCTGCCACATCTTTAAAGGTTACTCCTGTTTCCTTTTGTACGTATATCTTTGCATTACTTTTTCCAACACTGAATACTCCGCCACCACCGGCTCCACCACCGGCTTTTTTCATTATGAAGCTGAGCAAAAAGTAAAACATTGCAAAAGGAATTACCCATTCTAACAATATAAGTATAATACTTGTTGAACTGCTTTTTTGTTCTCCTTTAAATTTTACATCTGAATATTTGTCTTTTAATTCCTGAACAAGCTGAATATCATTTAATTCAGTCGTCCAATAAGTTACTTTTAAGGCACCTGTGCCTGTATCCTTTGGTGTTATTTGTATTTTTCCATTAGAAAAAACAACTGAGTCCACCTGATTATTTTCAAGCAATGCTATAAACTGATTATAACTGATTTCTTTTGTTGTCATAGAATCAAAAACAAAAGAACTTAATGTCGTGAAAATAAATGCTGCTATCAAAGCAATTACTATTCCCATTATTTGGTTTTTCTTCTGTTTTTTGTTGTCCATATTGCCTGAATTGTTTCTATTAGTATTATTATCCATCAGTTTTTCCTTTCTATGTTAAGTATAAAGTTTTGAATTTCAAGTGTATGACTTGCTTATAGAATACAAAATTTACTAACTCTAATAATATACCATATCCCCTATAAATAATGTGAATTTTTAATAAAAAAACTTTGAACTTTTAACGTTTTTTATTTTCTAAATTAGTCTGCCTCTGTATTACTCCAAAAATCCACAGGTTCATAGTCTCTTAAAGCAACAAGGTAGCCCTGGTTTTGAAGCTCTTTTTGAATTATATTTAAAGTTTCGATACTGTCTGCTGTCACTGTATGATAATGATATTCACTCGTCACCTGTTCTAGCGGAACTGACACTCCTCCGTTTATACCGTCCACATATTTTTTTGCATCCATTCTGGATTTTATGTTCATTTCAACACGAACAACTCCATAAAGTTTGTGGTATACAAATACATCTTCTATTTTTCCACCACAATCCACAATTATATTAAGCTCATCCAACATTTTTTCTGCACTGTGTTTTACTTTAAAAACTCGCTGTATATTACCTTTGTCATGAAGAATGTACCCTTTGTGAGTTGAAATTATATTATATTTTTTTGCGCGAAGTAATGCGATATCCTGGACTATAATCTGACGGCTTACCTGAAACTTTTCAGCTAATTTTGTGCCTGAAACTGCACAATCACTTTCCTGTAAAATTTTTAATAAATTCTCTCTTCTTTTTTCTCCGCCCATTTTTCACCTCGTTAAATTCTATGAAGATTTTTTAATGAGATGTCCATAATAGGTGCTGAATGTGTTAATGCGCCACTTGATATAAAATCTACACCTAAATCAATTAATCTTGAAATATTTTCCTTTGTAACATTACCTGAAACTTCAATTTCAGCTCTGCCATCAATTATTTCTATAGCTTCTTTCATTTCATCATGGCTCATATTATCTAACATAATAATGTCTGCACCGGCATTTACAGCTTCACGCACCATATCTAGATTTTCCACTTCAATTTCAATTTTTCTTACAAATGGCGCATAATCCTTTGCCATTTGTATTGCTTTTTCAACGCTTCCAGCAGCTCCAATATGGTTATCTTTAAGTAAGACACCATCTGTCAAATTGTATCTATGGTTATTACCTCCACCTACGCGTACAGCATATTTTTCAAATATACGGTTATTTGGCGTTGTCTTTCTTGTATCTAAAAGTTTTGTTTTACTTCCTTCTAATAATTTTGCTATAGAATTAGTATAAGTTGCAATACCGCTCATTCTTTGAAGATAATTAAGTCCGGTTCTCTCTCCTACTAGAAGAATTCTAATATCACCTTTAACGGTTCCCATTAACTGACCTTTTTTAACCTGGTCGCCATCATTTACAAACAATTCTACTTCCATATTTTCATCTAGCAATTCAAATGATCTCGCAAAAACCTGAAGTCCGCAGATCACTCCGTCTTCTTTACATATAAGGTCTACCTGGCCTAAACATGCCTCTCTCATAACTGAATTTGTTGTTACATCCTCACTTGTAACATCTTCCTTTAATGCGCCTAAAATAAGTGGGTCTACCGTTAATTTTAGTGTAATTGGATCAAACATCTTATTTTCCTCCCTCATTGGTTTTATCATTTTCTTTTTTAATTTCATCTTTAATTAACTTTTTATATTCTTTTTCTAACTTTTCCTTGTTTTCATAAGGTGTAAAATCTACATTTTCAAATTCCTTAATCTGAGTTTTTGAAAACTCTTTAGTCATTTCTAAAGCTGCACGTTTTGCAAAAACCATGCTCTCAAGCAACGAATTGCTTGCAAGTCTATTGCGTCCATGAACGCCATTGCATGCAGTTTCTCCTATGGCATACAACTGTTCCATCGAAGTTTTGCTTTGTAGATTTACTTTAATTCCACCCATAAAATAATGCTGTGCAGGAACAACCGGTATCATTTCTTTTGGTACATTGTATCCATGATTCTTGCAGTGCTTAACAATATTAGGAAAATGTTCTTCTAACTGATTAGGCTCTATAGGGTCCATTGACAACCAAACATGCTCGCTACCCTCTTTTTCCATTTCTTCCTTAATATTCTTTGTTAAAATGTCTCTTGGCAGTAGTTCATCCGTAAATCTTTCTTTTTTTGCATTATAAAGTTGTGCTCCTTCTCCTCTTACAGATTCAGAAATCAAAAAGCTTCTCTCTTCCTCTTTTTCCGAGCAAAAAGTAGTAGGGTGAATTTGAATATAATTCACATTTTTTAATTCCACTCCATGTTTTATGGCAACCGCTATTCCGTCACCTGTCAAATGCCTGTAGTTTGTTGAATATCTATATATTCCGCCAATTCCTCCACATGCCAAAACAGTATAATTGGCGGTAATCGTATCAAGACTTCCATCATCTTTTCTAACTACAATACCATAACAACGATTATTCTCTGTGAGCAAATCTACCATAGTCCAATGTTCTTTTATAGTAAGATTATTCAGTTTTTTACACTGTTCATACAGATGACTTGTAATCTCTCTTCCTGTTATATCCTTATGGTAGACAATTCGATTTCTGGCATGAGCACCTTCTCTTGTAAATGCCAGCTCTCCATTTTCATCCTTTTGAAAATCTACACCATATTTTAATAGGTCTTTTACCAAATCCGGTGATTCTTTTATCATACATTCTACTGCTGCAGTATCATTTTCAAAATGTCCTGCCTTCATGGTGTCATAAAAATAACTGTCAAAATCATCCGAATCTCTTAGCATACACATGCCGCCCTGTGCCAGATATGAGTCGCTATGTTCCACTATATCTTTGGTAATCATTAATATTTTTTTATCTTTTGATAGGTTAAGTGTACAGTATAGTCCTGCACAGCCGCTTCCTACAATCAAAATATCTGTTTGCATTTTTTCCTCCAATGTTGCTTTTCGCATTGTTCCATAGTATAACATAAACTTTTTCAACTGACAAGACAGTTGTAAATACATTTTCACGAAGCCATTTCCACTATAAAAGACACAGTCCATATTAAGCAGACTGTGCCTTTTATTTTAATTATAATTAAAGTTTATTTTAATGCTTCTAAAGTTTTTACTACCAAATCCCACGTTCTCTTAGTTGATGATATACTTAATTCTTCATTAGTTGTGTGGATATTTTTCATCTGTGGACCAAATGAAACTGCATCAAGTCCCGGTAATTTTGAAGCAAAAATTCCACATTCTAATCCTGCATGAATGCCCTCAACAACAGGTTCTTTTCCGTCATATAATTCTTTATATACACCCACAATAACTTCACGCAATCTTGAATCCGACTTATATTCCCAGCCCGGATATGGTCCTGTAATTTCTACACTTCCACCGAATATTTCTGTTAATGATTTTAATTTTTCAATCAGATACTGCTTTTCTGTTTCACTTGAACTTCTTACTGCATATGTTAATTTTACTTCCGTCACATCTGTTCTCAAAACTCCCATATTAAGCGATGTCTGAACTAATCCCTCTATCTCAGGATTCATTTTTTGAACACCATCCGGCATATTTACCATAGTAATTATTGTTGCCAATGTAGCAGCATCAGTAAATGCATCAACCATGTCCTCCTTGCGTACATTAAGTGTTAATGTTGCATCAGGATCTGTCACCTTGTATTCTTCTTTAATTTCTGCAAAAGTTTTTTCTATAATTTCTTTTGCCTTGTCTACTGAGTCAGGCAACACAACAATTGCTGCTTCACTGAATTTTGCAATGGCATTATCTTTTTCACCACCATTAACAGACACTAATCTCATACCAACATTCTGGAATACATTAAGAAGAACTCTTCCCATTGCACAGTTAGCATTTAGTCTGCCTTTTATAATTTCAACGCCAGAGTGTCCACCTGTAAAACCATCTAATTTTATTTCTATAATAGGTGCATTTACCAAATCTCTCTTGTAAGGAATTTTGCATGTGACTGACGCACCACCTGCACAGCTTACAGTAAATACGCCTTCATCTTCCGAATCCATATTCATAAACAAACGTCCCTTTATATCTGACACATCAAGGTCAGCTGCACCTAACATTCCGATTTCTTCATCAACCGTAAAAATGGCTTCAAGTGGTGGATGTACCAGGTTTTCATCATCTAAAACTGCCAGCGTGTATGCCACTGCAATACCATCATCGCCACCTAAAGATGTACCCTTAGCAGAAATAAAATCTCCATTTATTTCTAAGTCTAATCCATCTTTTTCTAAATCCTTATCACAGTTGCTTTCTTTTACAGCAACCATATCAATATGTCCCTGAAGAATCACCGGCTCAGATTTTTCATATCCTTCTGAACCTTCTTTCCATATAATTACATTAAACTTTTCATCCTGTCTGTATTTTAAGTTATGTGACTTTGCGAATTCTACAATATAGTCGCTAATCTGTTTTACATTGCCCGAACCATGAGGTGTTGAGCAAATTTCTTCAAAATATTTAAATACATTATTTGGCTCTAATTCTGCTAAAACTGCCATAAAACAGTCCTCCTTCTCTATACTTTACTTATATTAACGCTACTTCTTTTTATGTATTTTGTAGCGATTTCCTTCCTGTTCAATCTGATTAGTTTTTAACATATATTCAACAAGCTGTCTTGCATAATCCTTTTTATTACGTACTACCGCTCTATTCTGTGAAAAAGGCTGCTTTGCATCAAGATTTTCACAAATCTCTTCCACCTGCGAAATTGTAATATATTCATTCTTTTTCAAATATTTTTTCACCCTATCCTGTCCCTTGCTAAAAAGCAGATTCATAAGGTCTTGTGTCTGATTTTTTTGTTTTACCATACCCCACGCATATATTATCATGGTCGCAATGGCAAAAAAAACTATTCCCATTATTATTGTTGATGTTTTCATTTTTGTTCCTTTATAATTCGACTTATTTTCATAGGTCACCTGACACTACATTCAATATATTAATATTATTTTTTAAAAATCACATACTTATTTCTTTCTAATATTGAGAAATATCTTGAAAGTCTTTCGTATAACTGTGTAGCTGCCTCCTTATGATTTTCACCTAATTCTTTACCTATCTCGTAAATAGATTTTTTCCCATCAATATTCTGCCACACAAAACTTCCATATTCATCTAGTTTTATAAAACTATATCTTGGTTTTTTTAACAATTTCTGTGCAATGGTATTATAGAAACCTGTATTTTCTATTGTCAATTCAACTATTCCATCTTCTAGCACTTTCCAATCTATATTATTAATTTCTGGAATATTGTCTATATAATTCTTTTTTTCTTTCACAGAATTCTCCATTCTAATATCTTATAAATTTTGTATATTTTTTTATTTAGAAAGCACTACTGCCAAACAGCAGCAGTGCTCTCTCCTCACTGAAATACATATTTAACTTTATTTTTTATTTTGTTTCTGCATCTACTTCTACTGTTTTATTTCCTCTTGTAAAGAAGAATAATGCTGCAAGTAATAATGCAAATGCAATTAATCCAACCCAGTTTCCAACTGACTGGAATGAATCACCATATACTGATGATAAATCGATTTTTGAGTCAAGTCCAACTACTGCAAATATAGCAAGAAGAATACCTACAATACCCTCACCGGCAATCATACCTGCTGAGAATAATGTTCCACGCTCAGCTGCATCCTTTCTTTCTTTATCATTTGCATATTTTCTCTTATTATCAATAAACCATCTAACAACACCACCAACCATCATTGGTGCGCTTAAGTGAATTGGTAAATAAAGACCAATAGAAAATGCCAATACAGGAATTCCAAGGATTTCAACAACGATAGCAATAAATGCTCCCATGAATATTAATACCCAAGGTAATGTTCCACCCATAACACCTTCAACTACCATCTTCATAAGTGTAGCCTGTGGTGCAGGAATCTGTTCTGAACCAAATCCCCATGCAGCATTAAGAAGATACATAACTCCTCCAATTGCAAGAGCTGCAGCAATGGCACCTAACAATTCACCAATCTGCTGTAATCTAGGTGTAGCACCAACAATATATCCTGTCTTTAAGTCCTGTGATGTATCACCTGCCATAGCAGCAATGATACAAATAACTGTTCCTATAGAAATAGCTGAAACCATGCCTGTAGCACCTGTAGTTCCTGTAGCTTTCAAAATAATTGTTGTAAAAATAAGTGTTGCAATTGCCATACCTGATACAGGGTTATTACTACTTCCTACAATACCAACCATTCTTGATGATACTGTTGCAAAGAAGAAACCAAATATAACAATGATAAGTGCTCCTAAGAAGCTAACTGGAATTTCAGGAAGTAACCAGATTAATACAGCAATAACAAGTGAACCACCTAAAACTGCTACCATTGAAATATCTCTCTCTGTTCTTAACTGGCTGTTACCTTTCTTACCAAATCCCTTAATAGCATGCTTAAATGTCTTTACCATTGTAGGGAATGTCTTAATCAAGCTAAGTAAACCACCTGCAGCAACAGCACCTGCTCCAATATATCTTACATAGTTACTCCAAATCTGACCTGCTCCTAACTGATTAAATGCAATAGCCTGTCCTGCATCATCAACAACTTTAGATGCTGCATCTCCGCCAAAATATGCTATAGCAGGTATTAATACAAGATATGATAATGTACCACCTGCAAAAAGATAGCTTGAAATTCTAGCTCCACAAATATATCCAACACCTGCTAAAGCCGGAAGAACATCCATACCTACAGCTGTTGTATAACTACCCTGCATTGAAAAATCAACTTCACTTGGGAAGAGTTTTAAACCATCAGTTACAAATTTATAAAGCGCTGCAATTCCAAGACCTGAAAATACAACTTTAGATTTGCTTCCGCCTTCTTCTCCTGCTAAAAGAACTTCTGCACAAGCCATTCCTTCCGGATATGGAAGTATACCATGTTCTTCAACAATTAATGCTGTACGAAGTGGTACCATAAAAAGTGTTCCAAGTATACCACCGCAAAGAGCGATTAAGGCAACTGAAATAAATGACGGTGTTCCAATTCCTTCAACACCTTCTGATGCCCAAATAAAAATTGCAGGAATTGTAAAGATGGCACCTGCTGCTAAAGATTCTCCCGCTGAACCAATAGTCTGTACCATATTGTTTTCAAGGATAGAGTCTCTCTTTAAAATTACACGAATAACTCCCATTGAAATAACTGCCGCTGGAATTGAAGCTGACACAGTCATACCAACTCTTAATCCTAAGTAAGCGTTGGCTGCACCAAATACTACTGCAAGAATAATACCCAAAACAACAGACATTACTGTAAATTCAGGTACAACTCTGTCGGCAGAAATATATGGCTTAAATTCTTTTTTGTTGTCCATAATTTTATCTCCTGTCCAATATATATTTCACTGTACCACATCATTATACTAAATTATGATAAAAAAGGAAATACCTTATTTTCTGCCAAATTATTGTTAATTCTCAAAATAATGTAACCATAAAAGCTCCATGAAATTATTTTTTATTATCGTCTTATTATACAAGAATGTACTTTTTAATATCTAAAAGAACAAAGTAGCACTTTGTGTGCGAACGAATACGTATGCATAACTACTTTTCCATAAGTTTCGCATCCACAGTGGATCGTTTTTATATAATAGGAAATTCAGAGTAATTTCCTATTATGCAAAAAACAAAAAACGATATGAATCATATCGTTTTTTGTTTGTTATTATTCTGCCTGCTCTTCTTCTAAGCCATCTTCCTGTGGCTGCGTTTCCGGTGCTTTAGTTTCTGCCGGTGCAGTTGTAGACTGTGTTGGTGCAGGCGTAATTGTTGGTGCAGCTGTTGTCATAGGTGCCTGTGTTATCTTTTCAGTTGTAACCTTTTCTTTCTTAGTAGTAGTTTTTTCTTTCTTAGTAGTTGTCTCCTCTTCAGTTGTTTCATCTTCGTCATATTCGCTAGTTGTATATTCAGTTGTTTCATTTTCATCAAACAATGTTGTCTCTACAGCTGCAGTAGTTTCCACTTCATCGCTTTTATTTTTTCCAAAAGTCAAATTTAAAATAACCGCAACAATAACAATAACAAGAACCACAGATACCGCTACGACTATTGCAATAATATTCATCTTATTGTTCGGATTTGTTATCATATCCTTGTCTATAGGTGTATCCTCATCATTTTCTAATTCTTCATCATCTTCAAAAGCAAATTCTGACACTTCGTCTTCTAAAAAATCAAAGCCTTCGATTCCCTCTTCTAAATATTCGATTTCATCTAAAAAATCGCTATCGTTAATCTTTTCTATTGTTTCTTCATCTTCTAAACCGTCTAAATTGGGTATGATTTTTGTAGCGTCATCATTTTCCTCAACAGCAGCACCACATGTAGGACAAAAATTCTGTCCTTCCTGTATGTACTTTCCACATTCTTTACAAAACATATTTAACCTCCTGTTATAAAGTGACCTTTTCTAAGAACTAATTTCAAGAAATTTATCTTAACTCCCGTCACGTTTGTTACTTTTATCAATTTATAATTCATTTAATTATAATTCACACACGCTGTATTTGGCAAGTAAAAAAAGACAGAGAACTCTCTCTGCCTTAAAAATTCAATTTTTATATTTTATTATTTATTAATATTTTCAGCAATATACTGTTCCACTTTTTCTTTTTCCATATCAAGAGCTATTGCAAACTCATCATAAAGGATATCCTTTGCTTCTTTCATATATCTTTCATCTACAAAAGTTATCTTTTTTCCATTTTCAAGTCTGCTTTTACCTCTATTATATAAAGTCTTTATAATGGCAACAAGTTGACGACAATCACATGAGCTGATAGCTTCCTTATATTTTAATTCCCTTTGTTTTTCATTGTCTATCCATATAGGTTCTATATCCTCCATATGATCTACAATTTCTTCCACCTGTTCCTTTGTAAGAACAGTTCTCATTATAATTTTGTCATTATCTGTCGGATAAAAAACCTTGCTTTCCTGATTTTTCATAGGAATTAAGACATAATATAATTTATTCTTATCTGCTCCATCAATTTCTAAATGTGTTATGTCATCTACCCTGCATACACCTTTTCTTCCATGAACTATATATTCTCCCTTATTAAACATTTTAACACCTCTATTTTAAACTATAACGAACAAAATCAAGTCAATTTTTAGGACCTTAGCCACCTGTTTTGATTATACTCTTATTTTTTTCAAAATGTCATAGGCAGAATAAACAATCTTTCTTTAATTCATCTTGTTCAGTGTTGCTAAGGCTTTATTCGTTTTCAACCTCTTTTATATCATACGGCGTAGTCTGGTAAACATAATAGTTAATCCAGTTAGTCCATAACAGCTCTCCAGCAGAGCGCCAATTTACTATAGGTTCTTTCGTAGGATCATCATCCGGAAAATAATTATATGGAACTTCCGGATTCATACCCTTTGCAGCATCTCTTTCATATTCTAATTTCAATGTATCCGCATCATATTCTGAATGACAAAATACAAAAAACTGTCTGCTGTCCCTTGATTTTACAATTGTTACACCTGCAATATCGGATTCTGCCATAAGTTCTAACTCCGGCTCACTTAATATCTGTTCTCTAGTTACCTCTGTTGCCCTTGACTGCGGTGCATAAAATACATCATCAAAGCCCCTGAACAAAGGTGACTTCTTGTTTAAAATCTTATGCTCATAAATTCCTGAAAGCTTTGGAAGTCTGTCTCTTTTTCTTATTCCATAGTGATAATAAAGTCCCGCAAAAGCTCCCCAGCACAAATGGAATGTACAATGTACATGTTTTTTTGACCACTCCATTATCGTACATATTTCTTCCCAATAGTCTACATCCTTATAGTCAATAAAGTCTAAAGGTGCTCCGGTTATAATAAGTCCATCGTAATAATCTTTTTTAACATCCTCAAATGTCTTATAAAATTCACTTAAATGTGACTTATCCGTATGCTGCGACTGATATGTAGCTGTCTGCAAAAATTCCACTTCTATCTGAAGAGGAGTATTTGACAATTTTCTTAAAATCTGAGTCTCCGTAACAATTTTTGTTGGCATCAGATTAAGAACTAACACCTTTAACGGACGAATGTCCTGAGTCATGGCTCTTGTGTCTGTCATCACAAATATGTTTTCATTTTCAAGAATGTCCCTTGCCGGCAAATTCTGTTTTACTTTTATTGGCATAATTTCACTCCCTATATTTTCTATTTATTTTTAATGCTTATATAGTAATACATTTTACGATTTTTATATAAATATAATTATACTTCTACATTTTTTATCTTGCTATAATTTTCTGTCTATAATTTTTATGTAGCTAAAAATTATTTACTTATACAATATCTATCAACTTATTTTTTAATTTTCCTGTAATTTTTCTATTAACACATCATATACATGCTCAACGCATTTCTCCCGCACGTTATTTCTACCCAAATCTCCAAAATATACCGTCTGCGAAAATACCGTTCCGTCTATAAAATATCCGAAGCATACTGTTCCAACAGGTTTTTCTGTAGTTCCACCACCTGGTCCGGCAATCCCTGATATTCCAACTGCTACCTGTGCTTTGTTTATCCTTGCCACACCTATCGCCATTTCTCTTGCAGTATATTCACTGACAGCTCCAAACTGTTCAAGTGTTTTTGGCATTACACCCGCATATCGGATTTTCGCTTCATTAGCATATGTTATAACACTGGCATTTAGTACCTTTGAAGCATCCGGCACATCCACTATAGCTGATACCATTTTTCCTCCGGTACAGCTTTCCGCAAATGAAATTGTATAATTTTTTTCAATCAAAATGCTCACTAGTTGCTCTGCCTTTGTCATTTTTTACCTCCATGTTTTTACTAAAATCTTATCAGTATATTTTTATAATAATCTTTTCTAAAAACCTTGCACTATTTGCATTATAAGTTCTCTTCTAGACATCATTTATGAAATATTTTTTGTAATATAAAATTTAAATTACATAAAAATCATACTTTTATACATTATACATCATATAAATGCAGTGTCAAAAGGTCTTTTCTAATAATCTAACAGGAGGAAGTATGTTTTATAATATAACATCTAAATCTTATACCGATTTTTTTATATTCGAAGAAAATTATGTTGGGCTAATTAGTCAAAAAGACTTTGATGTTTATCCTCACATAAAAAATCAGTTATCAGATTACAAACATATTTTGTCAAATTTTTATTTTTCAAAGATGCTAATTAAAGACGATATTATTTTATGTTGTATATCAATCCCCGTATTCTCCGGTGAAAAAAGAAAATTTTGCTTTGTCTACAACAAAAAATCCATTATATTTGTGGATTGCAGTAATTTTTTAAAAGATATCCTTACAGAAATACTCAATCAACACGCTCGTTCTCTTAAATCTTCTCAGGATTTTATTTATCATGTACTCCATTTTATTCTAAAAGAAGATTTAGAAATTCTTAATTCCATTAGCCAGAATCTCTCAGTTCTAGAGGTTAATATTTTGACTGACAGTTCTAATTATAATTATAATGCCAATCAGATTCTAATATTTCGCGGTAACTCTCTAAAACTCCATCATTACTATGTTACTCTGTTTGACATTTGTCGTATTCTTTCAAAAAATGATGCTTTTATTAGTAAACATAATCAACAGCTTATATCCGATTTGACTGAATATATTACTCTGCTTAGTGATGAATCAAAACAAATCTGGGAATACACCTCACAAATTCGTGATGTATATCAGCAAAAACTGTCTGTGAATCAGAATAATATTATGAAGTTATTAACAATTGTTACTACGATTTTTATGCCATTAACATTATTAACAGGATGGTACGGTATGAACTTTGACCATATGAAGGAATTGCACTGGAAATACAGTTATCCTTCCCTATTTTGCATTAGCATTTTGATAATAATAATTTTAAGCATTTTCTTTAAGAAAAAAAATTGGTGGTAACACTAGGTTACCGCCTTCTTTTTTATAGGTATCTGTGCCATGACTATTGCTATAAATATAAACACGCAACCCAATATTTCTCTAATTGACATAGTCTGTCCAAGCAATATCCATCCTGCAAGCACTGAAAATACTGATTCTAAGCTCATTATAAGCGATGCTACAGTCGGATTTAAACCTTTTTGTCCCACTATCTGTAATGTGTATGCCACACCACACGACATTCCCCCAGCATATAAAAGCAAAATCCAGTTCTGAATAGATGAAAGGTTGTTAACACATTTCATGATTCCTTCTACTGAATGATTCATATCGATAAAAAACATCGGTATTGATGTACATATACCACAAATCCAAAATTGTATACAGGATAATCTGACTCCATCTGTCAAAGGTGAAAAATAGTCCACTACCAATATATGTATTGCAAATGCAACAGCACATAATAGCAATAATATGTCAGCCAACGTAAGCGAAAAGTTTCCTTTTACGCACAACAAATAAAGTCCTATCAGCGTTATTCCCACACCAAGCCAGATATTCCATCCACATTTTTTCTTAAAAAATATACTTATAATCGGTACTATAAGTATATAACACGCAGTCAAAAATCCAGCTTTTCCTGCAGATGCTCCTAAATATAATCCCAATTGCTGTATATTACTAGCTACAAACAATGCTATTCCGCAAGCAATTCCGCCTGCTAAAAGAGTCTTCTTTTCTTCTTTTGTTTTAGGCTTCATATATGTTAGTCCTGCATTGTCTAGCAATTTTATAACCGGCAGTAACACTATGCCGCCTACTAATGTTCTAAGGCAATTAAAAGTATAAGGTCCAAGAGCGTCTCCTCCTGAACCTTGTACTACAAATGCGATTCCCCATACAAAAGCTGTCAATATCAAAAGAAGAGAATTTCTTAATTTTAAACTCATCTTTCTCTCCTATGCTTCTAAAATTGATTTAAGGAAATTCTGTGTTCTTGGATTTTTCGGATTATTGAAAACCTCTTCCGGTGTACCTTCTTCAGCAATAATACCATCTGCCATAAAGATAACTCTGTCTGCAACTTCCTTAGCAAATCCCATTTCATGTGTAACACATAACATTGTCATTCCCTCTTTTGCAAGGTCTTTCATTACCTGCAATACATCCCCTACTAATTCAGGGTCAAGTGCAGATGTAGGTTCGTCAAAAAGCATAATCTCCGGTTTCATTGCAAGTGCTCTTGCAATAGCAACTCTTTGCTGCTGTCCACCTGACAGTCTGCTTGGATACTCATCGGCCTTATCTTCTAATCCAACACTCTTAAGCAATTCCAATGCTTCCTTTTTTGCTGTTTCCTTATCAACATTTTTTACCTTGATAGGTGAAATCATTATATTTTCTAAAACTGTTTTATGTGGAAATAAATTAAATCTCTGAAAACACATTCCCATTTCTAACAACAATTCTTTCTGTTTTTCTTTAGAAATACGTTCTACTGTCTTGTCGTGTTCTCTATGAAGGAACAAATCCCCTTTAATAAATATTTTTCCACTTGTAATTTTTTCTAACTGATTAAGTGAGCGAAGATAAGTTGACTTGCCGGCACCTGATGGTCCGATAATACATATAACCTCTCCTTTTTTCACTTTTAAATTAATATCCTTAAGCACCTCTAAGGAACCAAAACTTTTGCTAACATGCTCTGTCTCTAAAATATACTTACTCTCCATTACCGCACCTCCTATTCATAAATCGAGAATTTTTTCTCAATTTTGTTAAATATATAAGTGAAAAATGCTGTAATTATTAAGTAAATAATCAAAGCAGGAATAAATACAATATAAGAACCATCACTGTTCATAATGCTGTTTGATATTGTAGTTATATCCATAAGCGAAATAGCAAATACCAAAGATGCATCTTTCAAAACCATAATAAACTCATTCGAAACGGCAGGAAGCATTCTTCTGATAGACTGCGGAATAATAACTAATGACATTGTCTGACTGTAATTCATTCCCAATGCTTTAGCTGCCTCATACTGTCCCTTATCTATAGACTGAATAGCCGCTCTTACAATTTCAGCACAGTATGCTCCTGAATTCAATGCAAAAGCAATAAGTGCAGCAATAAATGCCCCCTTATAAACTCCGTCTGCATCAGATGCCGAAAAGAAATCTCTCCATGCAAATCCGAAAATTCCAGGTGCAGTAAAATATACTACAAATAACTGTATAAGAAGTGGTGTACCTCTGAAGAAAAACACATAAGCACTTGCAAGCTTATTAATAATTTTATTTTTAGAAATCTTTCCTAGAGCTAAAAATACACCAAGTATTACGCCTAATATTACTGTAAATGTTGTAAGAGAAATAGTAAGTTTCGCGCCATGAAGCATATTCTCTCCACAGCCTAGCATTCTATATGTATAATTTACCATTTTTCCTACAAAGCCTGCAAATCCGCTGTCCGCCTTATAAATCTTTCCGGCAAAACCAATAAACTTTTCACTTAGTTCGGTTGCACCTGATGTTGAAAATGCAGAATAGTTAATGATTCCAAGACTGTTATATACTGCTGAAACTCTTTTTCTTGTCAGTGTTTCATCCTTCTTAATCATTTCCTGCATCTGTGTTGATGCCTGGCTGACCATATCGGTCTCACTTGGCTTTATTGCAGACAAAACAACTGCTGCAATTACTACTAAAATAGCGATACAAACAGTAATCTTTGTTTTCTTTTTCCAATTTTTAACGTTTATAATTCTCTTTAAAGTGTTCATAAATACCTTTTTCTATCCTGATTATTCTGAGAACCAGTATGCTGCTGTATCTTTAAGGAATCCATCAGCTTCCATATCAGCTAAAGCCTTGTTAATAGCTTCCTGAAGTTTTTGATTGTCTTTTCCAATTGCGATACCGAATTCTTCAGGTTCTGTTGTGTCTGAGAATGCCTTTTCATACTTATCAGGATTCTTAGCAACAAAACCGTCTGCTACTGTACTATCAACTACAACTGCATCAATTTCACCGTTTGTCAACTGTGTAAAGCAGTTTAATAATTTGTCATTTGCTGCAACTTCAACATTAATTGTCTTTGTTGATTTATATTCTGACATAAGCTGGTCAGATGTTGTACCTTTTTGAACACCAACTGATTTTCCATCAAGGTCGTTTAAGCTGTTAATCTTTAAGTCACTGCCTTTCTTTACTACTACTGTCTGGTAGTTAGTAATATAAGGTGTTGAGAAAAGAACTGCTTCTTTTCTTTCAGGATTAATTGTTACTGCTGAACAAACAACATCATAATCTTTTCCGATTTTTCCCAAAATACCGTCAAATGATGTGTTGATAAAGTTTACTTCAAGACCTAATCTCTTAGCGATTTCTGTGATAATATCAATATCAAATCCCTCTGGTGTCTTTCCGTCTTTCTGTAATGTTTCAAATGGTGCATAACCCATTTCAGCTCCAACTGTGAGAACCCCATCAGAAATCAATGTTGCTCCTGCAATATCAATTGCTTCTGCCACTGTTGTTTCATTATTTGTGTCATTTTTTGTTTCTTCTTTCTTGTCTGAACCGCATGCTGTCATCAAAGACATAGCAAGAACAGCTGCCATAACTACTGCTAAAAACTTCTTCATAATTTTTCTCCTTATTTCGTAAAATTTTGTCAGCAAAAATTGTATTTTTGCCAGATTTGTATTATGCGTCAAAAAAATTGCATAGTCTTAGTAAATATTAAACCACAAAATATCTAATGTCAATACGAATGAATAAAATCACAAAAAAATGCATAACTATTCACTCCGATTAATTCTGTTACCAATTCTTTGACCATATTTAACCTTTGTCTCAATATCCTTTTTGGTATTTTCAAAATACTTCCGGTTTATGTTAACACTGTTCTCCTGAAGCAGTATAACAATTGTTGAACCTCCATATAAAAACATTCCTTTTTCTTTTCCTTTTTCAACAAAGCCTGATTTTTGATGATTTTTAATCTTTCCTATCATAAGTGCTCCCACCTCAATCTGGGCTATAGTTTTAAAATTATCTGTTTTTATAATTGAATATTCCCTACTATTTTGTACAAATACCGGATAACGCTCACACGCTATAGGTCTTACTGTATGTAATTTTCCCTTAATATATTGATTTTCAATAATCTCTCCATTATCCACATAGCCATATCGATGATAATCATCTACACATAATCTGAACACAAGACATATACCATTTTTAAAATCCGGTGACATTTTACTATCTTTTGTCAAATCAGCTATTGTATAATGACTTTTCTTGATATAAAACTCTGAATTTTCTGATATGTGATATGCTGATAACCTGGCATCACAAGGAGACACAAATGCTGCATTCTCCATATCTACAGGACGCATCTGTGATTTTATTTTTCTTGTAAAGCAATCATTAAAGCATTTATATTCTGTTTCTTCATATTGCTTCATATCAATATTATTATTTTTTATAAATCCATTTATATGTATTTTAGAAATCCCTAAATTCATATAAGCCCCGCCAATTTTTGAGATGGTGGGGCTTGTAATAATCTTTAATGCCATTCTTCCCGGCACTGTATTATATAAAAATCTTAGAATTTTGGAATTTTCTTTATTATTTAATTCCTTCATTATGAATCTCCATTCTGACAGTTTATTCCGTCAGCACAATTATAAACTCTCTTTCTTACAATAATCCTAATTTTCTTGTTAATGTTTAAAAAAGATCCTAATCAATATTACTCCCACAAACTCTAAAGCGCCAAAAGCAACCATTAAATAAATCATTAATGTTCCCGGCTTCTTAAGTTTAAATTTAAGAATATATAAGAACGCAACAATAATCATCAGTATATAGTATATGTAAGAAATATTTATCTGACAGTTGATTAACAATATATGTCTTGCCAGCATAAATGTTGGAAATATTAATGCTGTAGATGTAACAGGAAGTCCAAAATAATATTTTTTATCTCCAACACTGTCGCCCTGAGTTTCCTCCACTGTTATATTAAAATATGCAAGTCTTATAAGTGCACATAATACAAAAAGAGCTCCTATCATAATTATAACAATGTAAGGAATATGAGCCAAAATACTTTGCGCTCCCAGTTTTTCATATGCAAATTTATCATTATTATATAATGACATTCCTATGCATGCCGGCAACACACCAAATGCCACCAAGTCAGACAGAGAATCAATCTGTACTCCAAATGCTTTTTCTTTTTCTGTTCTATTCTTTTTTGAACGTGCTACTCTTCCATCAAATGTGTCAAACAATCCGCATAATAATAGCAACATTACTGCTATATACGGATGTCCTGTTCCACTAAATGAAATATAAATACCTATTACTGCTGAAATAACTGAACAATAAGTCAGTATAACAGTATAATCATAAAAACCTAACATTTTTTCTTTTGCCTAATCCCTTTCCACGCCTTTATAGAATATACAAGAAGACTAATTATACCACAAATTATAATGCAACAATAAAAAGAAATTCCCCTGCTTAACAATTCTATACTTACAGTATCCTTTACCAGACTTCCAAATCCATCGATGAACAGATAATCCGCTGCTCCAACTGCTCCTGGAATCGGAATGCTGTTAGATCCAAGCACAACATACCCCTGTATTGTAAACACTTTTATAATATTATAAACCTTCCCTTCAACCGACATATAAATACAAACTGACACCATAATAAGCGAAACTCTCTGTATAAGATTGAAAATAAACGCCTTAAAGACTGTTGCCTTATTGTTTTTTATTGCAGTTGCACATTCTTTATATTGTTTTTCTACTTCCACAAGATGCGCCTGCTTTTTTTCAATATTTTTTATCAAGTGAAGTCTATGAAGTATCTTCACTCCTACATCTGCTATTTTTGTTATGATTTTTTCTTTGTATACTAAGAGCAAAAATACAGTCAGTAATACAAATTGGACAATACATCCTATAATTATCATATACTGCGAAATAATACTAAAATGCATAAACCCTTTTAGATTAAAAGTAAAACAAATTACTCCTATAACTATAATTGCAATGGTATACAAGGTCAAGTTTAGTAATAACACAATAGTAGTTACTGCCCCTGGTATTTTATCCTGCATCATACACATGGCAGATGCCGGCTGGCCTCCTGTTGCAGAAGGCGTAATTGCCGAAAAATAAATATCCATTGCCGAATAAACAAGGCTTCGTCTTTTCTTTACTTTGTATCCAAAAGCCTTACATAATTCTAAAATAGCCAGTCCTTCAAATATAATAAATCCTGCCATGGCTATAAATGCCAACATTATCCACCAGACATTTGCCCCTGCTATATATTTTATAAACCCATCAAATGAAAATGATTCATTTTGCTTTATGACAATTACAACAGTTAGAACAATCAATAATATCAATATGCAGGACCATAAAATTTGTTTTATATTATTTTTCATTTTACATCCTAAGCCTTTCTACTCTAATATAACACTTTATCTTTTGTTAAACTTACTCTCAATTGTTTCAAAAATTCTTTTTAATTTGAATTTTTTCGAAATCCATAATCCAATATGAACAGCAAAAATTCCACCCGCTATATCTAAAACCACATGCTGCTTAATAAGCACTGTTGAGGCAAAAACAAGTATGGCTGAAACAAACATAAAAATTTTTATTGCCTTGCCCCGTTTCCTGCATTTCATTATACCACAAAATAATATCCAGCTTTCTAAACAATGTATAGATGGAAAAAGATTATCTGCTGCATCAATTTTATATATAAATACCGTAAGACTATCACAAATTCCTGTACCAGTAATCTCAGGTCTTACAAGTGTTGTTGGAAAAAACACAAAACATACCAGGCATATTATTTTTGCAACCATCTCTGCCGCGCACACTTCATAACAAAGCTGTCTGCTCTCTCTTCCTACTATTATAAAACCTAAAGCCCATGTAACATATGCAAAAACATACACAATAGACATAGGCGTCACAAGAGGAAGCATTCCATCTAATGTTGTGCTTATGTTATAATGATACATATCTGTTGTAAACAATCGGCTTCCAAAATATGTCATTCCATTTAATACCAAACAGCATGCGATTGGCAGGAATGCATATTTAGGCAATATTTTATAAATTTTTTCCATATGCATTTTCCTTTACGTCTCAAATTGTACTATTTCGTCTAGCACAATTATTAGTGCAAATTATATTATATCCGTCTAATCATGTCAACACATTTTCTTCACATTTAAACAATCTGATTTTCTTCATTATTAACCTTCACAATTAAATAACCGGAACTGATTTCCAATCCCGGTTATTTAATATGTACATTATAACGTGTTTTTTAATGATGGAAGAGACGAAGTCCTGTAAATGCCATTGCCACACCATGCTTATTACAAGCATCAATAACATCCTGATCACGAATCGAACCACCAGGTTGTGCAATATATTTTACGCCACTTTTGTATGCTCGCTCAATATTGTCACTAAATGGGAAGAAAGCATCAGAACCTAATGTAATTCCATCAGCCTGTGCAAGCCATGCCTGTTTTTCTTCTTTTGCAAAAACTGCAGGTTTTGTTGTAAATACTCTTTCCCACTGTCCGTCAGCAAGAATATCCATATATTCTTCACCTATATAAAGGTCTATGGCATTATCTCTGTCTGCACGCTTCATTCCTTCCTTAAATGGAAGGTTAAGTACCTGTGGTGCCTGACGAAGTAACCAGTTATCTGCCTTTTGTCCTGCAAGTCTTACACAATGTATTCTCGACTGCTGTCCGGCACCTACACCGATTGCCTGACCATTTTTAACAAAACATACTGAATTAGACTGTGTATATTTTAATGTAATCATTGATATAGCCATATCTATTTTTGCTGATTCAGGAATATCTTTATTTTCAGTTACAATATTGCTGAAAAATTCTTCATCAATATTGAGTTCATTACGTCCCTGTTCAAAAGTAATTCCAAAAACCTCCTTATGCTCTATCGGATTAGGAACATAATCAGGGTCAATTTCAATAATGGCATATGAACCTTTTTTCTTTTCCTTTAACATTTCTAATGCTTCCGGTTCATATCCCGGTGCGATAATACCGTCTGAGAATTCTCTCTTGATTACCTTTGCTGTTGAAACATCACATACATCTGACAATGCAATAAAATCGCCATATGATGACATTCTGTCAGCACCTCTTGCTCTCGAATATGCACATGCAAGTGGTGACAATTCTCCTAAATCATCTACCCAATAAATCTTAGCTTCTACTTCACTAAGCGGCAGGCCAACTGCTGCGCCTGCCGGAGATACATGTTTAAATGAAGTAGCTGCAGGCAGTCCTGTTGCTTTTTTTAATTCTTTAACTAACTGCCAACCATTAAAGGCATCTAAAAAGTTAATGTATCCCGGCTTTCCATTGAGAACCTTTATAGGAAGTTCTCCCTCTTCCATGTATATTCTTGATGGTTTCTGATTAGGGTTACATCCATATTTTAATTCTAATTCCTTCATTATAACTTCCTCCATTATTTGTTTTTGTTAATTATCTTTGTCTCATATTTTCCTGTTTCAATATCAATATATCTCACAAAAAGTGATACCTTATTTTCTCCATTTAGGCTGTTCCAAAGCATTTGTGTAAACTCTTCCATGTCATCCATCATCGGAACGAGTTTTGGCTCTCCTTCAAAACTTGGAAGTGGATTTCCGTCACATTTATAAGTATGAATAAAATGACCTTCCCCGTTTACGGGATTACTGTATGCAAAAGTATATCTGTTACATGCTAAAGGATTACCATTATTACTCTTTAAAATTGACATTGCATAATTATATTCACCATTTTCAATATGCATAATTCCCGAAATTCTAGGTGTATAATTTGGTACATCAGGTTCAAACTCTCTTGTTCTAAGAGACTGTTCAAAAGTCTGTTGCTTGTCCATTAATTCATAAATAGTATCTGTCTGGTCACCATTAGTTACAATAGTCTTGTTGCCTAAAACACGTACAGGCGCATAAATAATAAGGCTTGGATCAACTAATTTTGACGGATCAAAAGCCTCTGTTCTGATACCCTCTCCTTCTTCAACAAAAACTCGATTTCTGCTGTTTTCGCTTCTTCCCATAATAAAATATGCTGTTACTGCACATTTTCCATTTGGTGTTTTTCCAATAACAATTCCTCTTCCCGGATAAGAATTTTCCTTCAATTCATTTTCAAGTGATAACATCTGCATATCAATTCTCCTTCACTAAAATAGAAAAACCGCCTGAGCAGCCTAAAAAAAACTGCCCAGGCGGTCGACCTCGTCTATCCATACTCCCTGTGAGTAACCTCACTAATCCGCCAGTCGTATGGAATCTATAAGTAGAATAAACTATTTTCCAAAAATTTTCAACTGTTTTATGGTCGTTTTTACGCAAAAGTGCTATAATTCGATTTGCACATATATGACAAATAAATTAAAGAAGGAGCATAAATACGAGAATGAAAAATTTAAAATCAATCACAAAATTCTTATCTGTTACATTAGCTGCCCTAATTTTTGCCAGCACTTTTAATCCCACTAATATAATCAAAGCCGAAACCTTACAAAACAATGAATCCTCAATAGAAACGGACAAAGATAATCCCAAAATTGATACTGAAACTTCTGAAGATGATTTTTCACTAATTGCCCACAAAGGTTATTCCAGTGAGGCTCCTGAAAATTCCCTAATAGCTTTTGAAAAAGCGATTTATGCTGGTTTTAACAACATCGAATTAGACCTTAGACGTTGCAAACCGGATTCAACAGGAACAGCACGATGGGTAGTCTCACATAACGATTCCTTAAAAAACATCATGGGGGTCAATGAATATATTTCTACATCCACACATCAGGAGCTTTTAAAATATTCTTACACAAAAGGAAATAAAGTCGAAGCGTACACCAATTTGAAAATTGTTTCTTTTGAAGATGTTATTAATTTGATAAAAAAATGCAAGTCTGAAGGGAAAAATATTAACTGGCAGTTAGAATTAAAATCTACCACTGATTCTGATTATAAAACATATTTTCAATCAGAACTAATTGCTCCTATAAAAGATGCCGGAATTGATGATTGTGTCTCATTTATTTCTTTCAGCACATCCTACCTAAAAGAAATAAACAAACTCGCACCAGATATAAATACAGTTTTGTTAAGCACACTCATTAATACAACATCAATAAATAATGCAATTAAATGCGGTGCAACAGGAATTAACTTTAATGGCGAAAAATCCTCAAATACTGAGTCGAAAATAAAGCAGGCTCTTGATAAAAATCTTGATGTAGGAGTATATACACTAGATTCTCCTGTTACCATGGGTGTATTCTACTCATGGGGTGTACGCAGTTTTACAACTAACCGTGTTACACCAAATGACATAAGTAAAAAAAGCCTTTTAGCAAATTACAACATAAATTTATTTACAAACACATTAGAAAATACTAAATATACATATAATGGTTCGGAACAAATTCCAGAAGTATCAGTGAAATACAAAGATGTAGAACTTGTTGAAGGCATAAATTATAAACTTGAATATGAAAACAACAAAAATCCCGGAACTGCAAAGGTTGTTATTACAGGTATAAATAATTGTAATGACAGTGTAACTCTCAATTACAAAATCAATATGCCGGAGGTTTCTAATTTTAATATAACGTCCTCTGCCTCTAGTGTCACTTTAAAATGGAGTGCCACAAAGCATGTGACTGGATATGTTATCTACAGATATAACTACACAACAAAATCCTATGAGACTGTAAAAACCATCGCAAATTCTAATACTACGTCATGCAAGATGAAAAATCTTCCTTCATCTACAAAATGCAGATACCGTATAGCCACATACCTAGTAGCAGATGGCAAAACCTATTTTTCCAGCCCATGTGATGGAAAAACAATATACACCAAACCTGCCAAGGTAACAATCAAATCAGCAAAAAGGTATCATAAAAGTACCAGAATCAAAGTAAAATGGACATCTTCAGCCAGATGCTCCGGTTATGAAATAATTGTTTCAACTGATAAAAAAGCAAATAAAGTGGTGAAAAAATATAAGACAACCAACAAAAATCGTAGTGTAAAAATCAAAGGTTTATCTAAATCAAAAACATATTACGTTAAAGTTAGAGCTTATCTACAAGTTGGTCAGACCTATTACTATAGCTCATACAGCTCAGTTGCTAAAAGCAAGGGTGCAAAATAATGTTAAAAAGGAACAGCCGATATACAAATGCTGTTCCTTTTTTTGATTATAGTGCCATATCAAATTTAGCCTCATATTTAGTTATGATGTCGAAGTTTTTTTCTGCATATATATTTTCATTTCATTTTTTTTATGCAGCATATTTGCTTATCGCCTCATAAACTCTTTCTGATTCTTTTCCTATTGCCGTAACCTCCACAGGTTTCGACAAATCAAGGCTAAATATTCCCATAAGTGATTTTCCATCTACTGTTGTTCTTCTTGATTTTACATCAATTTCTGCAGAAAAGTTATTTACAATATTTACAAATTCCCTTATGGCATTAACGGAATTAAAACGGATTTTCATCTTATCCTCCTTCATTTATATATTAAATAGACCTATTTCGCCTACTTTATAGACTAATTACATCGCACAACAATTCTGTTTTTTCCTGTATAATCACACGTAAACAAAGTCAATTTATAGGAATCCTTTAACATTTCCTTCGCTTCATCTCCACCGATTACTTCTTTTGCACAAACATTATATTTATGTTTTTCATTATTTATGTCTACAAATTCCACAACATCCCCCTCATCTAACCGGTCTATTTTGCCGAAATGTGATTTGTAGTTGTGTGCCGCTATAACAAAATTTTCTGTTCTATAACCTGCATATACACAGGGGGATTTTTTTAGATTATAACTGCTCAATTGTGATAATACAGGCAGTTCAAGCTTAAGTTTTTTTATAACCAGATATCCGACATATTCCTTCGATAATATATTATTATCTTCATAGAATATTTCCTCCTTCAGCCTCGGCAGTACTTTTTCTACTTCTGCCTTCGCATATTTTTCCTCACTGTCATTATGTATTAAAACTGCCATACCTAATACAATAGATATAATTCCTATTATTATCAGTACAGCAGCAATTTTTTTATTCATTTTTCTTATCCCTTTTTAACAGTATTACACCTCCTGTAGTTAAAATCATTCCTGCCAATATAAATATCGGAATGGCCCATTTTAGCTGACCTGTCTGTGGAAGCATACCTTTTTTTACTACAATAGGTTTTCCACTGACTACCTTAATTTCATTAATCACAGTTGTCGGATTTAAACCATCAAGCATTTTTGTAGTGACAGGATTTGATGTTGCATTATACGTTGCCTCTATTTTTAACTCTTTACGTACATCGTATATAAACTTTTCGCCAGCCGGTTTTTCTTCATTAAAAGACGGAACTGACACAAGAGATGTCATAAATTTATATGTTTTTTCATTTATGACCTTATCATCCACCATAACCAAATACAATCCCGGAGTTATCTTTTCAAATTTAACGTTTCCTGATTTTAATTTTTCAGTTATCGTTGGATTGTCATTTTTTGCTATTTCTAAAGCCTTAAGGGTTAGTCCTTCCCACTCTTTTGCCTTAGTTTCTCCGTCAACATCACATAATTTAACATTAATAATTTCCTTCTCATTTTTTTCATTTGTATATGAATAATCATAATTATTTAATGAATCATATTTTTCAAGAGCTATATATCTAAAGCTAGAATCAAGGTCTGCTATCTTATATAATTTTATCTCTAAATCTGCATTTTTAAGCTCATTATATTCATAAGGCAATTCCACGCTTAGGCTACAAGACCTTACTGAATCAGAATTCATCCCAGCATAAGTTGTCATATTCATATGAAAATATAAAGCCAGTATAATAATCTGAAACAACACATAACTTTTCCATATTTTTTTCTCATTATTCTTTTTCAATATTTATCCCCCTTCCTTTCAACTTTGTGTCTTTTTATAATCGTTTTTAATATAGCAGCAAAAAAAATAAATATAAGTATCAAAAAAATCACTCTATATTTATCTGCATTTACACCTTGCTCCTTTTTATCCTTTATAATCTTTTCACTCTTGTCATTATCTTTTACTCTTTTTCCTCTCACAAGCAGCCGATGAGTGTTTACGCCATATGGCGTGCAGGTTAAGAGGGTTATATAATCCTCCCCCGCTTTTACCTGCAATGCCTCGTTTAATGCTTCTGTATCAGCTTTATCTATCATAGGATAAATTCTATCAACCTGATATGTGTGAATTTCATCTAAAACAAATATGTAAAATCTGTCATTCACCTCTACTCTATCCAAATCAGTAAACAATCTTGCACTAGGCATTCCTCTATGGGCTGCCAAAACACTATGGGTACTGTCTCCACCATTAATAAGACTGCTTCCCTCCTGATGTCCCACATATTTTTGCAGTATTTCACTGTCAGTTGTGTGATAAATAGGAAGCTTCACATCAATTTTGGGAATACTGATATATCCCATCATTCCATCATTGTTCAAATTCAGGCATTGACTATAATCTATATTTTCCTCTGATGACATTCCGTTTTCAGTATTGTTTTGTAAGCTCTCATTGTATTTTTTTGCCCTATCTTTTTCCTGTTTATAATCCATATTTCCATTTTTTTGGAATTCTTCCAGCTGTCTGTCATACTCTGCAATCATTTTTTCTCCTTGAATCTTATTCCATTTATTTGCTGCAAACGGATATAGCATTACAGATATTCCCACAAGAAAAAATGCAATTGGCACAAATTTTGCTATCCTAATGTTCATTTTCATTTATTATTCCTGAATCTTATTTTTTCTTTTAAATAGCACATAAAATCCAATACCTGACGCAGCAAGCATTGCACCTATGACCGAGAATATTGTTGTTCCAACACCACCTGTTGATGGTAAAAATCCCATTTTAGTATTTTTAAGAATTGTTGTTTCTGAAATACGTCCCTGGCTGTCAACAGTTTTTGTGATATTCTTTACAATTTGATTTTCATAAGTTGCTGTATAAGTAGATGTAGCCTTATTGTCAACTTTAATTGTATATGACTTTAATGTACCATCCTGATTGTACACAGCACTTATTACAACAGAATGTTTAGTGTCATTAAGTATATAACTCTCCGGTGCCTTAACTTCCTGTAAAGTATATTCTCCGGCATCTAATCCCTTAAAATTTAAGTAACCGTTTTCATCAGACGTTGCCTTATATGTAGCTTTAGTAACATTATTTTTTAAAACAAAAGTAGCTTCCTTTAAGGCTGTTGTAGCTGTAAAACTGCTACTTTGATTCTTGATTTCTGTCCACTTATATTCTCCTTCGCCAACCTTTATCAATTCCTTAGTTCTTTCATTCCAGCTTTCAGTGCTACTGCCAAATAATTTTGAATCAATACCAAATGTATAAATATAAACAATATCTTCCTGAGTCTTTGCAGTTGAATTACATCCTGGATTATTTGTGTATTCTAAATATGCCTTATTAGTATTTGCCTCAAAATTTAAACCGGCTTTATCATTGAGTTTTGTCTTGTATTCAACCTGAACCTTTTGTCCGGGATGTTCCAAAACAAATTGTGAATCAAACGTAATTACAACGCTTTTACCATTTACCTTAATATCAGCCGTAACATCTTCAATTTTGTCTCCATTTGTCATAAAGCACTTAATAGAATTTTCTACATAATCTAAGCCTTCACTCATTGTATCATAAATCTTATAAGTAACTTTTTTATATTCATTACTGTATGATGGAATCGTTGAAGCCAGGTTAAATGTAATAACATCTCCTATTGACACATCATCACATTTTATATTATTGCTTGATTCATTTACTACTGTCTTTTCTAATTTTGGTGTTGAAGATTTTGCCCAGCACTGCTGTCCCTTAATCACAAAATTTGTACCTGCATTAATTGCACCGTTTGTAATGGTATTTTCTGTAGCTGACTTTGAATAATAAACACCTGCAATCATCGGACTATATACTGTATCTGAACCACTAGTTACCATTACTAAGTAATAACCCACATTTAGATTATCGATAACAACTTCTGTTTTTCCATTTGCTACTTTTGCTTCACCTGCCACTGTCATACTGCTAACCTCTGATGCCATTGCGATAACTTCATCAGATGTTGGTTCAATAGGATTTTTCACATAATTATTAATAGCTGTATATCCAGTAAAACCGTACTCATTATAGTTAGCTTTTACGAACTGATACACTTTTACTATATCATTTTCTTTTAAATTAGTAATTGTTATACTTCCCGTATCCTTAGCCGAAGGAATTTTATCTTCTTCTCCATATGCAATTGTCCCCATTGTAAAAACTATTACCATAGACAAAATTACTGCAAAAAATTTTTTTAACCTATTCATAATACCCCCTAACATTTTTTAATATTAATGCTAAATGACAAACAAATGCTATTGCTAAAAATGCAACTCCTGCTGCAACAAAATACCATTTTCCTATACCACCTGTATCAGGCAGTTCATATATAGTTGTCAAATTAGCCATACTTAATTTTAGTTTTCCATTGTTTCCATGTTTTACAGAAACCTTACTACAATTAATTTCTCCGTAAGAAGTTACATACTCCTTAGTTTTTGTAATATTCTCTTCCTTATCTATATTTTTAGTTTTATTAATTGGATTATCACTTTGATTGTCATAATAATAAGGATTGTTTCGATTTGGAATATACTCAGTTATTGTCTCCTTTCCATCATCCCACTTATTCGTATACAACACTTTGGTTTGTTCCGTATTTTCAAAGCCTGATACTTCCAAAATGGAATCTTTTGTGACACCAACCTTAAAACAAAGTCTTATTGGCAAAGCTTTCTGATACTGATTTCCATTTACTAATGCTACATTTTCAGGGACAAGTTCTGATGGAATTTGAAAACTTAATGTCTGATTTCCGTAGCTGTCTGTTGTGACTGTTACCACAATATTCTTCAGATCCACATCATCATTTCCATAAGTCGCCGACTTAACTATACCATTATATGAATAAGTTATTGTTTGACCTGATGTATTTTTGTCCAACGGCTTATAACCTACTCCGTTATATATAAGAACCGGAGCTTCTTTTATTTCCATTCCATTCCCGATATTATCAGTAAAAACTACTGCATTACTGATATTCTCCTTAACGCTTGAACAATAATTAACCTCACTACTGCTCTCTAGTAAAAACTGCTTAAATATTTCTGATAAGGTGCTGCTGCTTAACAATTTATCCTTTTCCATTTTAGAATTGTCTGCATAGTCATAATTTGTATAAGGATTTTTAATGTATATTGCCGTACTCTTAGCCTGAACTCCCGTATTTGCACTTCCGACAGTTATATTTTCAGCATTTGAATATCCTCCTGTTAATGCCTTATACAGCTCCTTAGCTCTTGGATCAGTACTGTTTTTGCACCGTTCTAAATTCGTCTTCGTCGGATGCAAAATCTGACTTATGTAATCATAGCCACTGCCCTCATTTACTCCTACACCAATAGTATAAAATCTGTTAATAGTATGAGATAAATCATTATTATAATGAAAGCTTATCTGTTCCTTATAATAATTTGATGTCAGAATTGTATAATATCCAAAAATTCCCTTGTCATTTTTTGAATAATCTCTTGTTTTTTCTGTAATATTTCCGCTGTCACAGGACATTCCATCACCAAACTTCTTGTCATTGCTAAGATTTTTATAATCATAATTTCCTAAAGTTGGCACACCATCAGACAACAAAATAATATGTGGTGTTCTAGTTAATCTCTGTCCGGAAGCTTCATCCGTATAAGTTGTATCTTCTTCACTTATAAGAATATCAGCTCCTGCCTTTATGCCATCCTGAATATATGTTGCTCCATAAATCTCTATAACATTTCCAGAATTTCCCACTATCTTTTTACTTTTTTCTTGTCTGATTTGCCCTATTTTTAATGTCTTATAGCTTTTGTATTTAGTAGACCATTCCACAGAAAAATATGAATTTTCACTTGAATAATTCATATTTTCTCCCACATAATACCTTCCCAAAGGCAAAATTTTAGTGGCACAATTGTTATATGCCACAACTGCTACTCTGTTATTTTCATCTTCATTCATTAGATAGGTAATTGTTTCATTGACAGCCTTAACCATATTGTCTGCTCTTTTTGTGTCTCCATTTACAGACATGCTTCCTGATATGTCAAGAATCAACACCACATCTAAGGGTACCTTCACAGTTTTCTGTTTTACATCTGCATATTTTTGTCCTAAAGCAGATAATGTCACACTAAATTCTCCCGGATTATATGTTTCAAATGCAAGATAATCATCCTCTCCATACACCACAGACTTATCCGTTTCTATTCTTCCATTGTTTTCGTTTTCTTCACTGAATAATTTGTCAATCTGTGATGTAGAGTGATCTGATGCATATTCACATTTCACCATCTCCCCTTTATCTGTCCTTAGTGTTTCCATTCCCGGCCCCGTACTAGCAAAAACAGGTTGAAACATTAGTACAGTAAACATAAATATGCTTAACACTAATGCTCCAGCCTGTTTTATCATTTGTTTTTTTCCCAGCCGGAAAAACCTATTCATCTTTTCTACCCCCTTTACCATTTTTTATTAGGAAATTTTCCTAACAATCTAATATATGCAGGGGATTTCTTATTTATGACTATCATTTTTGTAATTTAAATTTCTTTATCACTCGACATCATAAACAACTACCACTTTATTATATTTTTTCTAGCTTCTTAAAATATTAATTTTCAGACTACCTTAAGTCTACTTATTTTTTGTCGACATAAGTTTTTTAATTCCATTCTTTAAGCCATCTACAGTCAATGGAAACATGTCAATTAACTCTTTTATTTTGCTCTCAGACTCCATCCAATACATGGTATCTGCCTGACTGTGAAATGATGGATTAAGCCATATAGCATGAGGATATTTCTTTGTAAAAAGCTGCATCCACTCATATCCGGATAAACCGCCATTTGGTCCACTGTAATTTCCATTTTTATCAAAAAACTCTTCCGGCGCCATGCCTGCATCACCTACAATAATAACTTTATAATCCTTGTCATAATTTTTAAAAACCCACTGAGTATCTACCCAGTCACCACTAGAACACTCAGGATCCTTATACAATTTTGCATATATGCAGTTATGAAAATAAAAAGTTTTTACATCTTTAAAATGATTCGCCTTATGCACCGCCTGAAATAATTGATTACACATTTCGCTGTACGGGTACATTGAACCACCACTGTCAAATAAAAGCATTAATTTCACAGTATTTTTTCGTGGCTGCTGAAACTCTAATTTCAAATATCCCCCTTGATTACAGGTAGAATCAATCGTGCCATCTATATCAAGCTCAGTCTTTGGCAAGTCAAGTTTTCTAGAATATTGACGAAGCTCTCTCAAAGCTACCTGGAACTGACGCATATTGAGCTTTGTATCACGTCGAAAATCCTTGTATCTTCTCTCGCCCATAACAGCAAATGCTGTTTTCATACCAGCCTGCTCGCCTATTTTAATGCCACCGGCCACACGACCATTACGCCCAAACTCAGAACCGCCACCGCTTCCAATCCAGTACTTTCCACCATTATGTTCACTGTTCTGTTCTGCCAATCTTTCTCTAAACATGCGGTGAACTTCTGCCGCTTCACGCTTTGTTCTTGTATCAGCATAAAGTTCCGGATTGGTTAACTTTCCCATTTCGCTGTCATTATGAAGCCATTGATTAACCTGATCTAAGTTTAATTTATTCTCTTTGATATTTTTAAAAAATTCTAAAAAGCTGGCATCTAACTTATCATAATCGCCTTCATTTTTTACAAAAATAGTGCGACACAAATAATAAAAATCTGTAAAATTAGAATGAGCCAAATCCTTATCTAACGCTTCCATTAAAGTTAGCCATTCTGTAGTTGATATGTTCATGCCATTACTTCTCATTGTATAGAAAAAAGAAGTAAACATACTATTCCTCCATTCTACTAGAGATTCATTCTGATTACAGTTTCCAGGTCCTCATCCTTTTTAATAAGTACACCTAAAAATGGCAACTTACTATCTATAGTTTCAGGAGCTACTCCACCTATCATCAACGCCCTTATCCAATCAATAAATTCTGATGTGCTAGGTTTTTTTCTAATATCTCGAATATTTCTAATTCTATAGAAAGTTTTCATTGCAGCATCTAGTAAATCTTCTTCTAAATTTTCAAAATGCGCATTTACAATCATTTTCATCAATCTTTCATCCGGGAATGAAATATAATGGAAAATGCAACGTCTCAAAAATGCATCCGGCAGTTCTTTTTCAGCATTAGACGTAATAATAACAATCGGTCTGATTTTTGCCTTGACTGTTTCCTTTGTCTCATTAATATAAAACTCCATCTTATCCAATTCCCAAAGCAAGTCATTAGGAAATTCAAGGTCTGCTTTATCAATTTCATCAATAAGCAAAACAACCTGTTTCTCCTTCTTAAAAGCCTCTCCAAGCTTTCCTAATTTGATGTATTTTGAAATATCATCTACACCACTCACACCAAACTGGCTGTCATATAAACGCTGAATTGTATCATATATGTAAAGTCCATCCTGTGCCTTTGTTGTAGATTTAATATTCCAAATCAAAAGCTCCATATCTAACGATTTTGCTACAGCTTCCGCTAGCATAGTTTTACCGGTTCCAGGCTCTCCTTTTATTAACAAAGGTTTTTCTAATTTAGTTGCAACCTCAACGGCTGCTAACAAATCATCTGATGCTACATATGTATCTGTTCCAGTAAATTTTGTTTCTTCTAACATATAAAACTCCATTCTGCCACCACAATCAGGTGACATGATTCTTCTCATTAGAGCACTCCTCCCTCGAATGTTCTAATTTTTTGCCCAATATATACCAACACATAGTACAAATCACTACTCATTTTTATAACATACAATAATAAAATTAACAATAATTTTAACCAATTCAAAGCAAACACAACACCCATAACAGCCTTCATCATACCATATGCACATAACACGCCAGCCGGGGGATAGATACCATTCAAAGACATTAGCGGAGTTATTCGTTATGAGGTTCCTTCTAGCTACCTGCACAAAGTCTACTGTTTGAGCCCGAAAGGGCGAGTTTAGGCGACTGCAGGTAAATAAGCGAAGGAACCGAATAGAAAACGCAGCGTGTCCTTGAATGGTATCTATTCCCCGGCTGGCGTGATGTATGACATATGATATTGTAATGTTATAGTGTGACTTTTATATTGCTAAATAAATAAAGTTACGTTATTATGAAAAAGCTATACTTTATTTAAATTTTAGAAATGAGGATTTCCAGTGAAAAAGAATTTTTCATCTAATAAATTTAATACAATTGATATAGTTCTGATAGCATTGTTTGTGTGTTTAATATCCATTTGTGCATGGATATCAATCCCTACTCTTATTCCATTTACTATGCAGACTTTTGCGATATATCTTACTATAAATTTTCTTGGTGGTAAGAACGGAACAATATCTATTTGTATTTATATATTGCTTGGACTAATAGGCGTTCCTGTTTTTTCAAATTTTACATCCGGAGCCGGAGTAATTTTAGGTCCTGCCGGAGGATATATGCTTGGCTGGATTATATCAGGAATTGTTATGTGGATTCTTGAAACTATTTTGAACTCCAATATATGCTCGCAAGCCATCTCAATGTTAGCAGGATTACTGGTATGCTATATTTTTGGCACAGTATGGTTTGTATTAATTTATTCTAGGAATACTGCATCCATAGGTTTATGGACAGCATTGCTTGGATGCGTTATACCATTTATCATACCTGATTTATTAAAACTTAGCTTGGCCCTTTTTATAAGTCAAAAACTAAAGAAAATAACCAAAAGTCTTTAAATATTCATTTTATACAGCCGTAGCATCTACTTTGTAAATGTTACGGCTTTTCTTCACAAACTATAATTGCATCTTTTTCCTAATTTCCTGCCTGTCTTTTCAACATCTTATTCCAACTATAATAACCATAAATATCATTTGCCAGAAAAGCCATAAAGCATACTACTACTGATATATAAGACATATTTTTAAATGATGCCAACATCCACAAAATAATGAGAACAATGTCATTCGCTGCGTAACCAACAGCATAATATGGACTTCGTCTAAATGTTAAATATACTGCGAGGAAGCTTGTTGTTACAGATATAGTGCTTGGAATAATGTTTGCAGTCTTGAAGTATTCTAATACAAAATAAAAAATAATCGTTACAAACATCGTTAAAATCCACATAAAAACATGTTCTCTTTTGCCAATTTGATTAACCTCTACTTCTGATTTATTACCTTGATATGGATTTTTTAGCCAGGAAATCAATGCCACAAATGCCATAGGCGCTGTCATTCCAAGATATGTTGCCATTTCTCCATAATAACAAAACGTATATGATATAATACCATATAGCACACTAAAAATAATCATTAAGAACTGTCCTAGAGGATTGCCTTTAGCATTAAAAATCAGCGATGTCACACCTATAAGAGATGCTGCAAGCGTGATGAAATTTTCTCTGTCAAAGGCAAGAAATGATATTATAATTGCACATACAGATACAATCCATAACAGCTTTTCAACCTTCGTAAAATATTCTTCAATCTTTGTAAAATAATTTAATAAAATCTTCATAAAATTTTCCTCTCATAAAAAAACATTCGACTATACATCTTCCATGACCTAACGATGTATAAATCGAATGTTTAACATTCACTACCCGGTGGCAGTTAGTATTTATTTAATAATATTTATACCATATTGCGTAGATTTTGCAACCTTTTTATGTGAGCATTGTTTGTGTCAAAACTTTTTTTACATTGTTTATGAATATTTGATACCTTTAATTGTGTTTTGTGTTCTATTTTCTCCTTAAAAACAAAATTATTTAGAAGTTTACGTATGCTTCCTGCCAAGCAAACTTTCTATCCCACACATCATATCCTTGACGTCTGGCAGAATCATATACCGGTCTCATATTCTTCTCCAAAATGCTATAAAACTCTACTCCAGAATTTCCCTTGCGGTACAATTCCTGATTTGCCCAAATAGAATGCAAGTTATCTCTATAACACGCTTCATAGAGTTTTCTTATACCTTCTTTTTCGTGAATCATCTCATACATTATGTATTGATTCTTTGCAAATTTAATAAAAAAATCATCCCAAGCTGGTAATCGATTACTCTTTGAAGAATTAAGAGACGAATCCATAGGCATCAAATTCCATAGTTCATCATTCATCACAAATGACCATGGAATAAAATGATCTACATCATACTTTGTTTGGTCAATCGGAGTATCGGTAAATACGTCATTGATACTGCACAAATCTAATATTCCATCCCACAGCTTACGTACATGTCCAAGCTTGCGCATCTTTCCATCTAACGGTGCTAACTTATAAATAAGCCCAGGAACTTCTGGATTATTGTTCTGCAGCCACTTCACTTTCTCATATTGAATCCATCCTAATATTGATACTGTATTATCTTGAATCATCTCCACCCACGATGGTTGGAAATATATCTCCTTCTTTAATTTACTGCTTTCGCCAAGAGTATAGGGAAGTAGAACCACATCTCTATTGATTCTTTCAATATATGCTGTCATTCGTTTTACACTACCCCAATCCGCAGTTTCCTCTGCTTTATCAAAGAATCCTGCAAGCGCTCTATACGGAACCATATTCGTAAGCTGCTCTTTCACAGCCTTTAACTCTGCGTTATGTTCTTTGATTTCATTCTTAATTTCCACTTTTGAAGCATTTGCTGGAAGACTACTAAGCTCTGATAATCTAATAACCGCTCGTTCAAGACCATCTCGTACCTGTCCATCTAATTGCATACCACTCAGATGTATATGGAACTCTCTAACAGAATACCAAGCATTACAAATCATCTCATCAATCACAGCATCAAATGTCGTCTCAGTTACACCTTCAGCAATCAACTGTACGATTGCTTCTAGCCAATAAAACTTATAGCAATAGGATGGATCCTTCATCATATGAGAAAATCCTTCGATATCTAACCTATTATAATATTTTGTATCAATCGTAAAGCCTAAACCTGCTTTCTCAACACGATATTCAGCCATCGCTCTTCACCTCGTTCTGCTCGTACATCTGCTGAAATCCATAATTCCTCTATTATTAATTCCAGAACTTCTTTCAGTAATTTTCCAAAACTTTCTTCCGTTATATCCGTAAAAAATCTTCCATTTCTAATGCCCTCAAAATCACCATATTTGAAAGACATATATACAACTCCACCCGTTTTTGTGGCAATTGCTATCTTCTTCATAATATCTAATAACTGTTTCTTCTCCACATGTAGTATTGAAGCACATGCCCATATCCCATCATATTCTTCAACCTTATCAAGTTCTTCAAATAACATTTGCTTTACTTGGATACCTGTATATTCACTGGCAATTTTGCAAAGTTCTTCTGAACCATCCGTGGCATCTACATCGTATCCTTTGCTTAAGAAATACTTTGTATCGCGTCCGGAACCACAACCAAAATCAAGAATCTTTCCTCCATTAGGAATGTACTTTAGAAATTTATCTTGTATCTCCGTAAAGGCTACATCTACTGTGCTTAAGACAAAATCTTTTGCTTTAGTATTGTAATAATTCAAAGTATCATCTACTCTTTTATTCTCAGACACTTTATTATCCTCCAAATCACACAATCTATAATTCGTCGTACTTTTTCGCGCTATCTTTTGCTTTGTCCACAGGATACTTTTCATTATTTATTTTGATTTTCTCCTGTACAATTTCATCCATGTCTAATCCACAAACATCTGCCATTAAAACGCAATAATTCAACACATCTGCAAGTTCTTCTTTGATTTTATCCTTTTTTGATTCACACACAGTGTCACTTCCACTCCACTGGAATACTTCCAAAAGTTCAGCCGCCTCTAAACTGATTGATAAAGAACACGCTACATCTTCCTGCATGAATAATTTCCTTAATTTGATTCTCTCCAGGATTTTGGGACATCCCTGATTTTTCATTTAATCTATGTGCCTCATCCACAAGAATTGTGTCTACTATTCCTTCGCCAGCTTCTGTATATATGCCCGATTCTTTAAACATATTATCAACGCTACTTTTTCGCATTTCACCTTTAAGTTTCTTTTGATAGACATTTCTTGGTGCACTGTTCTTTGATACATACTGACAAAATTGGTCCTCATTAGTCAACTGTGCAAGCAGATTAATCGCAACTACAGTCTTTCCAGTTCCCGGTCCACCTTGCACTATAATAACTCATTTTTTGTCATCTTTCATCATAGCCGGAAATCAAGAAATCAACTCGTTTAGATGTTTGTGGAATATTGTATTCAATCGCAATACCGGCATCCTGTGGTATTTCGTCATCATTTAAAACCTTATACATATACTCTAGTGAATTTTCCCACGCACGAAACTCATTTCTTGCAGTATGACGATTCATCTTCTAGTAGATGTTTTCTTCAATTTCATATGCAATTGTGTCCTGCTCCACGCTTCTCAAACAATCTGTTTTAGTTCCATCATAAACTAACATATATTCATCTCCATTTGTTTTTATCATAAAAGCATATCTAAATATTGCCTTAATTATTTTCTACATGAAAGTTTGTCACATACTTCATAAGAAGTTACAAATTCTTGTCCTTACGTATTCATAAAATACTGTTTTTTTAATTCTGACATCTGTTGCCTATAATGCATAAATCATTCCATTCTAACCTAAAATAAGATCTCGACGCTATTCATATTATGTCATTTCCTTTCATACTAATATTATATTTCAGATTAGCACTAAAGTGAATATGAATTTTATAATATTTTTAACACTTGTATTTTTACGTAATGATAGTATATTATGGATAACAATTTGGAATGTGTTTGCAAACACATACTTAGAAAAGTCGGAATAATTCATACAATATCTCATTATCCTGTTTACCCATTATCCAACCATATCGTGAATATTATCGTTTATCGACTCCATCTGTATTTTCGTCTGTAAATCTATCTTCTGAACACCTGCTGCATCCTGCTTTTCTGACTCACCCATAATATTTTCTACTTCTTTTAAGTTCTCCTCACATGTATTTGCAAGTGCTTCACAATCGATATAATCTGTCATTACATACAGACAATTCAACTCTTGAGATTTTGCTTTTTTCGCAAGTCTCAGCTCCTTTAATCTTTTGAATACCTTGTAATCCTGAGCTACATTACAATTAGCATCCTCTGCTTCACACAGAATATCTTCTATCTCATCATCAATTTCTCTGATATCGAGTTGCAGGTTACTAATATACTGTCCGGCATTCCGATAAAATTCTGCCTGCTGTCTTGCAAATGCAAGCCAGTCATTTTCTTTTCCATCGAATGGAGTATATCTTCTTTCCGCTGTCATAATTTCTTCACCACCTTCATCATCAATAGTCTGTCCTCTGTCAAATCTCTCTTTTAGGTTTTCTTTATAATCCTGAGTATCTGATATGTCACCCTTATGTAAGCGTCTTTCTTTCATAATACAATTTTCAAATAATTCATCATACTTTCTAGGCTTATATTTTCTTGTCTCCAAACCTTTGATGTACTTTAGAGCCTGCTTTGCTTTTGCAAGATTTGAATTTGTGCCCAGATTCGTCTGAAAATACTCTATTCTTCGCAGTTCATCCTTGACATCTCTTCTATTTTCCCTACATACCCTAAGCAGCTCTACTAAATCTACTGCCTCGTCATTATCAGTCTCACACAGCTCTATATAGTGCAGAATATCACAAATTTTCTGTTCTACATCAGAGTGTTTCTTTGCAAGCTCATCCCGATAATCCTTAATTCTGTTCACAAGATATATAAAATGTGTCAGATACTCTGCCCAGTCCATCTCTGAAAGATCATATGACGATACATTTTTCTCAACTTCTTCAGTAAGTTCATCATAAGTCAACTCTTTTACCGGAGAAGTGTAATCATCGGTTTCCGTTTCATTCTGCTCCTGCACTTCCATATCAGCTTTGCTTTCTTCCTTTGATTCAATGCTTGTATTCGATACTTCTTCTACTGGTATTATGCAATAAAATGCTGATTTTTTCCCTATCCCTATACGACTGTTTGCTTGTGCAAAAGTAAATACTGTTGCCTCCTGCTCGCTTGCAGTTGCTACGAGTTGATCTATCTGATTAGTTCTGTAATAGTTCCCACTATAATCCATAATGTAATAAAGTGAATCTGTTCCCATAAGCACCTCCTACTCTAACATCCATCATTTTTGTATATCTTATAATACTCACATACTATGCATCGGTCTCTACATCCTTTCACATGTAACATAATCTTTCTTATCCGATACAATAGCCTTACCACTCTGCCACATCTTCTATAATTATCTTCAAAAAATAAGAACCAGAAAGAGTACATCTCTTATCTGATTCTCATTATACAAATCTAGGTGTCCAATAATCACACCTCGCATATCGATTTTTCATGCAGATATAGAAATCTGCTTACCTGTTATAACCAAAATATCACCGATTGTGACACCCAACACAGATGCCGGCACACTTCCATGCCTCATATTAATTGGAATCAGCACTTTTTCTCCTTTATGGGCCGCTATTGTGCCCTTTCTCAATATCATTTCACTTGTATCAATATAATCATTTACACAACCACTTCAATTCATATTCCAACACATGACTAAGCAACACCCTCGGTTCAACCCCAAATTTTTGTGCTGTCTCTATCAATCGTTCATCTATTGTATCTATATTTTCTTCTTCATAACGTGCAATATCTTCTTCCCGATGTAGGATAAATTCTGCAACGCCACACGGAGTTGCTCCCAGCTTTTCAAACAAATGCTGACTAGCATAATTATCTGCATCAAAAAAATCCATAACCTGTTGTATGGTTTCTTCCATAGCAATTTTCGATGACATTTTTAATATCTTTTTATCTTCCATATTACATATTCCTCCAAATTAGTATTTGTTTCATTTATAACTGCCTGCTGTTTACCTGACAGGGATATATCAAAGCCCGGCTCCTTTTTAATTTATAAAGGTAATTAGGTAATTGCGAAACAAGTTCAAAATCTTGATTGGAAATGTGGTAAAAATCCGTCAATGCAGGATTTTTGAGATGGGAAGTGGGTGATATTAAATTTAGACATGACAAAAAGACTTCCCAAATAAATTGCGAAGAAAAGATGCTGTGAATATCAAATATCAGGCAATCAAAGGTTTTAGGCTTCGTATGTATTGATGCTGATGGATTTTATCAGCAACAAGTACCGTAACAAGCTGTGTGATTCCTGCAAGAAGCAAATCTGCATGAAGCGTTTTTTCATTTTGGGTTTTACGATTCGCAATGCAGAAACTATCCTTGAAGTGGTTGATTGATTTCTCTACATTCACACGTATTTTGTAAGTGTCTTCCCATTCCTGCAAACCTCGTTCCACACCAGGATAGGCACGGAGATTTTTTTCCGGATAAATATAAATCATTCGTCCACAGGAGGATGTAGTGCATGGATTATCACAGTGGCATACCCGATGTTTTGATTTGTCCGAAGGATTGTATTCCCATTTCATTTTGGGACATACAAACTTCATGGTAGGTATTTTGCTTTTCAAATGAGATGGCTATCATGGAGACAACTACCTGGCTCCTGAAAATTTGAAACAACAGATTAGAAATATCTATCAGCCATATATGGCGGAACTTCCAGAATATCAGGATTTGATTGAAAAACAATTTACGATTCCACACCAATCAGCTTCATAAAATTCAATCGCTGCAACTAATGATTTCTGTGCTGACATTTCCAATCTGAGTTGCCTGTTCTTCCTGCTTTCTTCTTGTTCTTAATTTTGTATTTAATAGTCTACATTATGATCCGCTTCGTATTCTTCTCCATATTGTTCATAATATCCCCTATCCGTAAAGTTATATGGACTATTTTCCTCTCCCAACAGCATTTCCGGCAGATTGATGAGCAGAAAGCAAAAACCAAACATTACTGCAACTGCTAAAATCCACTGTTTAACGGTCGCACGATTTTTCTTTTGAAATAAATAGTGAGCAAGCCCTATGGTGATTGGCAAAAATCCGAATAGGGAAGTAACAAATCCCGGAGAATATAAGGTATTCATACCATATGCTCCAAATGTACGCAGCGAAGTGATGCCTATCACAATATGTATCACTACCTCAAAAGCTGAAAACAGCATTACTGCAATTCCTGCCGGCTTACGAAATCCCCAGAATTTCAACACAATGCAGCCAAGTAAGACACCGCCAAAATTTGTAATCATATCGGTCAACCGATTCATTGGATATCGGCTTAATATAGCAGAGCCATGATCAATGTTATAAGAATAATGCAGCCCTCCCGGAAGTACCCATTCTTCCAAGACATGGAGCACCAGTACGATCACTGCAAGTGTACATAGGATATTGATCCTGTCCCATCTCTTCCGATTTTTCCACACCTGTACTCCAAGACAGACCCCAATCCCTGCCATCACATAAAGCCAAATAGATAACCACCCCTGTATCAACTCTTCCATTTACAAATCCTCCTTTCGTATAACTGGCTATGCTAATTGTAATGCAGGCAAAGATATGCTACAATAGTTTCACAACAAGTGCTACATTACCTTGTAAAGTTGTAGCGGAACGGAGAAAAATATGTATCATATTCCAAATGATAAACGGGCAAAACAATCTGGTGAACTGATCTATCAGGGACTTTTGAATTGTCTGAAGAAAAAATCCTTTGACCTCATCACGATCACAGATCTGCAAAAAGAATCCGGTGTTGCAAGAAGCACCTTTTATCGGTTATTTGATAATATGTCAGATGTGCTGTACTGGCAGTGTGACCTTTGTTTTCGAGAAGCCTTAATGGGGATTGTCCCTTCTGACGCTCCCAATGAACTTGAACTGATCCACCAATACTTTTCTTACTGGATGGAACACAGCGATATCTTAACTCTATTGATTAATATCAATCGTCAGGATATCATCTACTCCTGCCATATTAATAACGCCAAACTTCTGGAACAGGCCTTCGGTACACTTTCCGGCATGGATCAACAAAATGCACGTTACTTTCTGTCAATCCGCACCGGCATGACCATCAGTATCTTAAAAGCATGGCTGGACGGAGGAAAATCAGAAACTCCGGAGGAATTGTATCAGATCTTGCTAAAACAGCGTGCCATCCTATAACGAATATGGTTTTTCACTCTTTCCATTGCCTCCAGCACCAGATTCTCATCCCCTTCAAACATATGAGAATATCTTTTTAGGATGGTTTCCTGGGTATCTCCGCTTACCTGCTCAATTACAGAGATTGGAACGCACTCACGGATCAGGTTGCTGATATAGGTATGCCGAAAAGAGTGGCAGCTATATTCCCTTATTTCCACTTCCCTGCAGGCTTTTTTGATCATTACTGTACATACACCGTGATCCCAGGTAAATACTCTGTCTTCCGTCTTTCCTTCATTCTTCATGTGTTCTTCTAATATAGGATCATAAAGTTCGATCATGGCTTTTGGCAGTGGGATTTTTCTGGTCTTATCGTTTTTTGTCCCCTTTAGCAGCTTATACGCTGAATTGTATGATTTCGTAACTGAAACCCTCATTCTGCCATTTACCAATTTTTCAAAATCATCGTATGTCAAAGCAATCACTTCTGCTTTTGTCAACTAAAATCTAAAAAAAATATCATTCTTTTTTCAAAAGAAAGCACCACCGACAAAGCCGCCAGTGATGCCTTCCAATAATTCATTTCCTCACTGCTTACGCTTACTGTTTTTTGTCAGCAGTGTTCAATTCTGCCGGATTGATAACTTCTCTTTTTCCCATTAACCCCTCGCAAAAGAAGATGTCATCACTTCTCCAGACAAGTTCTACCTTATCCGGTCCGTAAACATATACTTTTTCAAGTACTTTTAACAGCACATCCTGGTCAAATGTCTGCAAAGCTGCTATATCAGAAAGTGTGCTTTCTCTTTCGCTTACTTCCTCCAGCTTCTGATTTGCTTCTTTTATCTGCTGCTCTAACTTCGGTATCCGCATTTCAATCTCCGCAAGCTGTTCCTGTATCATTTCAAGGTTATGCAGATATTTTTCCCTGCTGCTGTTTCCATTCCGGTAATCATCATAAATGGTACAGATGCATATTTCCGCATACACGAAACTGAACTTATCCTTTTTATCGGTGCTGAAAATATACTGAAACGCTTCGAAATCAATCCTAAAAATCTTGATTTGGAACAGCTCCAAACAGATTATAATGCCCTACTTGCAAAGAAAGCTGAATTGCGGAAAACCTATAAATCTGCCGAAAAAAAATCTCAGATTTGAACCGGAAATTATCCAATATCCGGCAATATCTCGGTCAGGAACAGACTCCAGAACAGAGTACGAATAAAAAGCCGGAACAGAGTCTATAATAGGCGAAAGCCAGCTCGGTTGAGCTGGCTTCTACCATCTATTATATCTGTTTTTCCATATTACGCATCCAACTTTTCAGCCAATTACTTCTATGTAACCTCAGCTTTTACGCTATCTGTACTTTTATTTTGAAGTATAAACATCAATAGCTATCAATTTTCTTGCTTCATTAATTTGAATATTGGAAAACTACAAAATTCCTTTTTTTGCTCGCTGTCCATTCTATTTATACATCTACTCGCCATTTTATAATTTCCCAACAAAATATGAATGGCTGCTTTCATCTGTTCATTACCAGAAACTCTTTCTAACATCTCCTCAAGCAGCAAATCCTGTTCGTCTGATAAACCTGTCTTTCTTGCAATGCATTGCAAATAATTAACTGTAGACAATCCTTCTAAGCAGTCAGCTTTTTTTAGCCATTCTGCCACTCGTATAGCCCCATCTAAAAATGCTTCCTTGTTCGTTTTGTCATACGCCTTTATAAATTCCAGCAAAAGGAAATTGCTATTCATATAATGACCATCATTTTCGTATAAAAACAAATCCTTTACAATATCGTCAATCTTTATATTATCAGCCTTTATCAAATCATCTGCTTTCATAATA